>NZ_CP053713.1 GCF_013201075.1 Lichenicola cladoniae
CTCGTGTCACCAGCCGCCACTTCGAGCGTTGGAAGTTTAACCCGTGCTGGCGATAGCGGTCATCCATCGTGAGATGTGGCCCAGAAGGGAGCATGTCCTACTCGCGCTGCACTTGTAGGCCACTCTCCGGAACGAGGTTCTTGTCGTGCCATTCTTGTAGAGCTGACCGACGCCAGGTGACGTCGCATAAGATCGGCTGCATCTCCGCGCTTGGCGGCCAGCAAGAGACGGGCGATCTGCAAGTGTTCGCGGCATCTCACTACGGCGTAATCGCGATCAATCGACTGCCTGAACTCCCTGATCCGGCGCAAGGTATCGATGCGCTTCAGATTATCCCGGAAGAATGCATTATGGCTACATTCGATGACTAACTGATGTATTTGGCTGTTCAGTTCGAATAGTTCTGCATCGGAGACGGTCCAGATTCTGCCTGCAACCAAACTTTGCTGCTCACGGCAGCACTCCTCCAGAGCCGGGTGTTTCAGCTCGAAACCGGGGTCCAAGATCGCCGCAGGCTCGATGACCAGCCGGAACCGGTAACTGTCCTCATAGGCTTGCGCCGAGGTGAGCAGCGGCAGGAACGCCCAGCCGCGACCGGGTAGGCGCTCGATCCATCCTTCACCGGCAATCCGGCGAAGCACTTTCGCCAGTTGAACGCGCGTCAGGCCGTACCGCCGGACCAGGGTATTCTCTGTAACCTTATCCGGCAGCCCGCCGGATAGCCGGTCTTCCGCGACCTTACCGTAGATCTCCTCGTCGCTGGCTGGCGGCTGCGGTCTTGGCCGTATGTCCTGGATAGGCTTGAGGACCATATAGCCGCCACGCTCGGGCGCTCCCACGATCCCTTCGGTCTGCAGCACGCGCAGGGCGTTGCGGACGGGTGAACGCGACACGCGCAACTGGTCTGCCAACTTTCGCTCGACCAACAGGGTCCCTTCAGGTGCGTGGCCAGCGCGGATGTAGTCGGCGATCTGTGTCGCGACCCGCGCGGTAAGTTCTGTTGCCTCCATCAAACTCTCTGTTTGGTCCAGTGTGCAGCGTCTGAGTGCTTCTAATACCACGGGTGTTGCCGCGTAACCCGGATGCCGGAGATGGCTGCTGGTGCGGCGTCCTGCCCGTTGGTTAGGCAACAAGGCGCTGTTATGGTTTTAAATGGTTGCTTAGTGCCAAACGCTCGCGTAAGCGCCATAGCATGCTGGGCATGTGCCTCGGCGGTGTGCAGGAGGGTCCTTGAGCCAGCTATCCAGTCGTCTCGGCCAGTTCCGTCCATCACCGACCACCGAGATGGGTGCCCTGGTCCGCCGCCTTAGGGCCGAGGGCCGCGACATCATCGGCATGGTGAACGGTGAACCCGACTTCTCGACGCCGGACAACATCAAGGACGCTGGTATCCGGGCCATCGCGACGAACAACACCCGGTACACCGACTCCAACGGCACGGCCGAGTTGCGCACGGCGCTGTCGGCGAAGTTCAAGCGCGAGAACGGCCTTGACTACGCGCCTGACCAGATCGTGGTCAGCAGCGGCAACAAGCCCCTGCTGCATGCCGCACTCCTGGCGATGATTGATCCAGGCGACGAGGTCATCATCCCGGCGCCGCACTGGCCGTCGCACCCCGACATCGTGCAGATGGCTGGTGGCGTGCCGGTTTCTGTGCTTTGCCCGATAGAAGCCGGGTTCCGGCTGTCGCCTGAAGCCCTGGAAGCCGCCATCACTCCGCGGACCCGTGCGCTGGTGCTCAATTCTCCCAACAACCCCACCGGTGCCGCCTACGACAGGCATGAACTGCAAGCGCTCATCGCCGTCCTCAAGCGGCATCCTGATATCTGGATCCTAACCGACGAGATCTACGAACACATCCGCTTCGACGGACGGGACATGCCGTCACTTGCCGCCCTCGACGAGGAGATCGCGGCCAGGACAGTGACGGCGAACGGCGCCTCCAAGGGTTATGTAATGACGGGCTGGCGCATCGGCTTCGCCGGCGGCCCCCGGCCGATCATGGAGGCGATCTCGTCCATCGTTGGACAACTAATCGGTTCGCCCTCCGCGATCTCCCAAGCCGCGATGATCGAGGCATTGGCAGGCGACCAAGGCTTCCTCCAACGGAATGCCTCGATCTTCCAGGAACGCCGGGACATTGCGGTGGAGGCTCTGGGGCAGATGCCCGGCCTGCGCTGCCATGTTCCGGAGGGGGCCTTCTACCTGTTCGTTGACTGCGCCGGCGTCATCGGATGCACCCAGCCTGATGGACATGTCATCCAGACAGACGACGATTTCGTGCGCGGCTGCGTGAAGCACGCCGGAGTGGCGTTCGTGCCGGGAAGCGCGTTCGGGTTGTCCCCGTACTTCCGTCTCGCCTACTCCCTAGAAACGGGCCAGCTCCGCGTCGCCATGGAACGGCTGCGCCGCTACTGCAACATGATCCACTGACCACCGGTCCGGTGTTGCGCGCGCTCTATCCTCGTCTCGCTTAAGGAGCTTGCTGGCATGTTGCGTGTTCCGGCTGATCCTGATCACTGATTCCGTTTGATGGTGATCATTGAATCCGTTCGATCTCGATCATGCATTCCGTTTGATGGCGATCATCGGTTCCGGTGATCCTGATCATGCTGGAGATGACGATGCCGGTCGGCTGCCGCTGACAGTCTTCAACCGAGGGTAGTGTCGACCTGTTGCCGGGGAGCAAGGGGTCGGGATGCCAGGCGAGAGAGTGTCGATGCGCAAGATACGCGAGCTTCTGCGGCTGCGGTTGGAACAGCGGCTGCCGCAGCGAACGATCGGACTGAGCCTGCGGCTGGGCCAGGGAACGATCAGTGATTACCTGGGCCGGGCCCATCGTGCTGGCCTGGATTGGCCATTACCGGATGACATGGACGACACGCAGCTTGAGGCGCTGCTGTTTCCGCCACTGCCGGATGTGCCGCTGGATCAGCGGCCGGTGCCAGACTGGGCGGCGGTTCACCGCGATTTGCGCCGGCCAAACATGACGCTGGCCCTGTTATGGGAAGAATACCGCGCAGGATCGGCTCACGCGTTTGGCTACTCGTGGTTTTGTGATCTCTATCGCGCGTGGGCCGGACGGTTGAAACCGACGCTGCGCCAGGTGCACACGGCCGGCGAAAAGCTGTTCGTCGACTTCGCCGGTCAGAGCATGTCCGTCATCGACGGGGCAAGCGGGGAGAAGCATCAGGCCGAAATCTTCGTGGCTGTGCTGGGGGCGTCGAGTTTTGTCTACGTGGAGGCGACCTGGAGCCAGACGCTGCCGGACTGGATTTCGGCTCATGTCAACGCTCTGGCCTTCTTTGGCGGCGTGCCGCACCAGATCGTCAGCGACAATCTCAAGGCCGGCGTCACCAGGGCCTGTTTCTTTGAGCCGACGATCAATCGCACCTACGCCGAGATGGCGGCGCATTATCGCAGTGCGGTCATTCCGGCCCGGCCCTACAAGCCGCGCGACAAGGCCAAGGTCGAAGTCGGCGTGCAGGTGGTCCAGCGCTGGGTTCTGGCCCAGCTCCGTAACCGGCAGTTCTTCTCGCTGGCCGATCTCAACTTGGCGATCCGTGAGCTGGTCGAGCAGATCAACGACCGGCCGATGCGCGGCTGGGGCACGACGCGCCGTGCCCTGTATGAACAGCTCGATCGTCCGGCCCTGCTGGCGTTGCCAGAAGTGCCTTACGAGTATGCGGACTGGCGGTACTGCCGGGTTAATCTCGATTATCACATCGAGATCGCCCGGCATTTCTATTCGGTGCCGTTCCGGCTGGTCCGTCAGCCTGTGGAGGCACGCATCACAACCAGGACGGTGGAGATTTTCCACCGCGGCAGCCTCGTGGCCACGCATCTTCGCAGCGTGCGCCAGCATCAGCCAAGCACGGTGAGCGACCACATGCCGAGCACGCACCGGCGCTACCGCGACTGGACCCATGAGCGGATCACACGCGAGGCGATGGCAACCGGCGACGATACCGCGGCTCTGATCGAGATCGTGCTGCGCTCGCGGCCACATCCCGAACAGGGTTTGCGCTCCTGCATCGGTATCCTCGGCCTGCGTGGCCGTTACGGCCCGGAACGGGTGGACGCTGCCTGTGCCAAGGCCCTGGCACTCGGCACCCGCTCCTACGGCTCTGTCGCCGCGATCCTGAAGAATGCCCAGGAGAAAAAGTCCGCCATCACTGACCAGCCCAGCCTGATGCACGAGAACATTCGCGGTCCTGGCTACTATCATTGAAAGGAAAGACAATGCTGATCCATCCCATGGTGGACCGTCTGCGCGATCTTGGCCTGGCCGCGATGGCCGACGCATTCATCGAAATGAGCCGCCAAAGTGCGGCCGATGATCTGTCGCGCGAAGACTGGCTCGGCCTGCTGGTCGATCGCGAGGTGACCGCGCGAGACAACAAGCGGCTCGGCCGGCGGCTCAGCCATGCCCGGTTGCGCCAGAATGCGGTGGTCGAGGACACTGATCTGCGCACGCCCCGCGGGCTCGATCGTGGCCTGTTCCAGAGCCTGGCGGCCTGCGGTTGGATCCGCGACAGCCAGCATCTGCTGATCGTCGGCCCGACCGGCGTGGGTAAATCCTGGCTGGCCTGTGCGCTGGGACACAAAGCCTGCCGGGAAGGTTACGCTGTGCTCTACCGCCGTGCGCCGCGGCTGTTTGCCGACATCGCCACGGCGCGTGGCGAAGGGCGCCTGCCGCGCCTGATGCGGACAATCGAGCGCACACGCCTGCTCATCATCGACGATTGGGGCCCGGAGCCGCTGTCGGCTGAACAGCGTCGCGACCTGATGGAGATCGTCGATGACCGCGATGGGAAAGGCTCGTTGCTGATCACCAGCCAGGTCCCAACGAGCCGCTGGCACGAGATCATTGGCGATCCCACTCTGGGCGATGCAATTCTCGACCGCATCATTCACCGGTCCCATCGCATCGAGCTGAAAGGCGAAAGTCTGCGCAAGCGCCAGGTCCTGAACACGGCAGAAGGCTTGACGAGCGCCAAGGAGAAGTGAGACCTGTTCAACCGTCAGTGGTAGCTCACCGGCACCACGTCATGCTGTCCGCCATGCCCTCCCCAGGCAGGGTGAACACCGTGATCCGGATCACCATGAACGGTGATCACGATCAGCTGGAATGGCTGATCAGCATCAACGGAATACGCAGGCATGTATCATCATTGCTTGGATTCCGGCCTCCATGGCCAACCAGCGGTGGGCACGCAAACGCCTGTCAGCCCGGTTGATAAGCGCTTTGGAAACAGTGCGAGGCCGGGAGCGAGGCAATCAGCCCGTCTCTCACGCCGGCTTGGCCTCCCGGCCTGCGCAGTCCGTGAGCCGGTTAGGATCGATGCCTTCCTCACTCAGCCGCCGTTTCGTTTCTGATTTTGGCGAACAACCAGTTCAGGAAGGTTCGCAGTCGCGGGGAGAGCTGCTTGGCGCGGGGATAGAGCACCGACACGGGTGACGGCGACGGCGGGGTGTCTGTCAGCACCGGTGACAGTGTCCCGCGACGGAAATCCTCTTCCAATCGGTAGCGCGGCGCCTGGATCAGCCCCAACCCCATGCGCGCCGCCGCTGCATAGGTCTCTGCGCCGCTCACCGTGATGCTCGCCGGCAGGATGACGGTGCGCGCCACGCCGTTGCTGATGAACTCCAGGGGCAACACGCTGCCCGTCGCCGACGAGTGGAAGCCGACCATGCGATGCCCGTCCAGGGCGTCGAGGTCCTGAGGGACGCCGTGGCGCGCGAGGTAGGAGGGAGACACGCACGTCGTCTCTTCGAGCGTCGTCAGACGACGTGTGATCAGGTCGCTGTCGGGCAGGCGCCCAACGCGGATGGCGCAGTCCACGCCATCGCGCACCAGGTCGACGTAGCGGTCACCCTCGCTGATGAACAGCTCGACACCAGGATATTCGGCCAGGAAGCCGGGTAGGTGCGGCACGATGAAGTGGCTCGCCATCGTCCCATGCACGTTAACGTGTAGCATCCCTTGCGGCTTGGCCCCGGTTAGGGCGCCCTCCGCGTCCTCCAGGTCGGCGATCAGACGCAGGCAGCGCTGATAATAGGCTTCCCCGTCGAGCGTCGGACTGACGTGACGCGTCGTCCGTTGCAGGAGTGGAACGCCAAGGCGGGCCTCTAAGGCCTTCACAGCGTCCGTTACGGAGGAGCGCGGCAAGCCGAGGTCCTCAGCCGCGTGGGTGAAACTCCTGCGCTCCACGATCCGGGTGAACACCCGCATGGCATGAAAGCGGTCCATTGTTCGACCTGTCGAATTGTAATGCCGGATTACGCCTGATTATGCGCTTAGGCGGAAGTGCCATGTCTGATGCGTTCCAGCCGCCATCGCGCGGCAAATCAGGAGAAGGCATCATGAGCAGCACATCCCAGAAGGTCGCGATCGTGACGGGCGCATCGGGTGGCATCGGCGCCGCCGTGTCCGAACGGCTGGCCAAGGACGGCTTCACCGTCGTCGTGAACTATGTTGGCAACGCCGCGGGCGCCGAGGCCTTGGTGCGCAAGATCGACGCGGCCGGGGGCCGGGCCACGACGGCGCAGGCCGACGTGTCCGACGCCGCCGCGTTCGTCCGCATGTTCGACGCGGCCGAGGCTGCTTTTGGTGGCGTGGACGTGCTCGTCAACAGCGGCGGCATCATGAAGCTGTCGCCGATCGGCGAGACCGACGATGCCCTGTTCGACCAGCAGGTCGCGGTCAATCTGAAGGGTGTGTTCAACGGCCTTCGTGAAGCGGCTCGGCGGCTGCGCAACGGCGGGCGCATCGTGAGCTTCTCCTCAAGCGTTGTGGGCCTCTACCAGCCCACCTACGGGGTCTATGCGGCGACAAAGGCCGGTGTGGAGGCGATGACGCACATCCTGTCCAAGGAGCTCCGGGGCCGCGACATCACAGTCAACGCCATCGCCCCCGGTCCGGTCGCGACCAAGCTGTTCCTGGACGGCAAGCCGAAAGAGGCGATCGAAGGTGCTGCGAAGGCATCTCCCCTCGGGCGGCTTGGCGAGCCGGACGACATCGCCCGCGCGGTCTCGTTCCTCGTGGGTCCGGACGGTGGCTGGATTAACGGTCAGATCCTGCGCGCCAATGGCGGCGTCATCTGATCACCCTCGTGCGGTCCCCCACTCATCGCTGACCAACCGTTCCCGACAGGAGAGTTCTCGCATGTCTCAATCTGTGATCCTCGTTACCGGCGCGTCGTCCGGCTTCGGCCTGATGACAGCCAAGTCGTTGGCCGAGGCCGGCCACACCACCTACGCGTCCATGCGCGAGACGAGCGGCAAAGGGGCTGCCCTCGTCGCCGAGCTTTCGGCCTGGGGAAAGGAGCGCCACGCCGACCTGCGCACCGTGGAGCTGGACGTGCAGTCCGACGCTTCGGTGGACGCGGCCGTGTCCCACGTGCTTGCGGATGCGGGACGGCTGGACGTGGTCGTCCACAACGCCGGGCACATGGTGTTCGGCCCGGCCGAGGCGTTCACCCCGGAGCAGTTGGCGCAGCAGTATGATGTCAACGTGCTTGGCACCCAGCGGCTGAACCGTGCCGCCCTGCCGCACATGCGCCGACGGCGGCAAGGGCTGCTGGTATGGGTCGGCTCGTCCTCGACGCGAGGCGGCACACCGCCCTTCCTGGGGCCTTACTTCGCGGCCAAGGCGGCGATGGATGCGCTTGCGGTGTCATATGCGGGAGAGCTGGCGCGCTGGGGGGTAGAGACCACCATCGTCGTGCCCGGCTCGTTCACCACGGGCACGAACCACTTCGCAAACGCGGGCAAGCCGTCCGACGCAACCCGGGCGGCGGAGTACGAGGACGGTCCCTATGCCGGGGTTTCCGATCAGGCGCTGAAGGGACTGGCTGCCCTGTCTCCCGAGGACGCCGACCCGGACGAGGTAGGGCGCGCCATCGTGCGGGTCGTTGATGCCCCCTTCGGCAAGCGTCCCTTCCGGGTCCACATCGACCCAGCGCAAGACGGCGCCGAGATCGTCAACGGCGTGGCCGACCGCATGCGTCGGGAGATGTTCCGCGACATTGGCCTAGCCGACTTGCTCACACCCCGCACCAAAGACTGACCGGCGCTGCGTGTCGGCCATTCACGAGGGCGTCTGGGATCTGGTTCCGGCGGATCGCCTCCTGGTCGAGGCCAAACGCTGGACCAACTGGCTGCGCTTCGCCGTCATGCTGCTGTTCTTCCGCGCCCGGGGCCGCTTCCCGCGCGTCGCGGCCGAGCTAGACGGGGCCGCGGTGGCGGAGCTGGCGCGCACCCTTGGCGTGCCGGAGCCGAGTATCGCCGAACCATTGCTGCCCGACGCTGCGGACCGCACGGCGGAGCGGCAGCGCGCCGAGATACGCGCCCTGTTCGGTTTCCGCGAGGCGAGCGCGGCCGACGCGGAGGCGCTTGGCTGTGCGACAAGACTATTGCCCGGACTCGCAACCCCGTCGAGCTTGCCGCGGACGCCGAGGCCAGGTGCCGTGCGCTCTGTATCGAGCCGCCCGCCCCCGACCGCATCGCGCGCATCGTCCGCACGGTAATGCGGGTCTACGAGGACGGGCGAATAGCTGCAGTCCATGCCCGGCTGACGCCGGCGACGCGCGTGAGCCTGGACACCCTGCTGCAGCCTGTCGAACCGGAGGTGACCGGCGACGCCGGGGACGGGGCCGTGCCGGACGGCAGGATGGACGCTCTCCTTTATTCATCTACGTGCCGGACCCGGCCGCGCCAGCGTCGCCAGCCTGCGTGACGAATTGGCCAGGCTTGGGGCAGTCCGCAGGGTCGGCTTGCCCGTGGACCTGTTCACGGACTGGGGCCTTCAGGACCTGGGGGCATGCCGCCAGCGCGTGGCCGTCGAGGCGCCCCACGAACTCCGCCGCCATCCGGACGCAGCCCGCCATGTCTGGCTGGCCGCCTATGTCCACCTGCGTGGCCGTGCCGTCACCGACACCCTGGTCGATCTGCTGATCGAAACCGTCCACCACATCGGCGCCCGCGCCGAGAACAAGGTCGAGCAGGAGCTGCTGGACGACATCAAGCGCGTCGGCGGCAAGCAAGACCTGCTGTTCAACCTGGCCAATGCCGCAGTCGAGAAGCCCGACGAACTGCCCGTCCAGCACGAGAACATCCGCGGCAGCAGCTATTATCATTGAGGAGCACCCCATGCTGACCCACCCCACCACGGACCGCTTGCACGAACTCGGTCTTGCCGGAATGGCCCGGGCACTCGAGGAGCAGCGGCGCCATCCAGACGCCACCGATCTCGGTTTTGAGGATCGCCTGGCCATGCTGGTCGAGCGCGAGGCGCTGGAACGTGACACCAAGCGGCTGGCGACCCGGCTGCGGTTCGCAGGCCTGCGCCAACAGGCCACGCCGGAGGACGTCGACCATCGTGCCGCCCGCGGTCTCGATCGCGCGCTGTTCGGCAAGCTGACGGGCGGCGAGTGGATCGAGCGCCACCAGGATCTGCTGGTCACCGGCCCGACCGGCACCGGCAAAACCTAGTTGTCGTGCGCTCTGGGACATCGCGCCTGCCGCGACAACCGCTCCGTGCTTTATCAGCGCGTGCCACGATTGCTAGAAGCGCTCGGCATCGCCCGCGGCGACGGACGCTATGCTCGCATGCTGAAAAGCCTGGCGAGGGTGCAACTGCTGATCCTGGACGACTGGGCCATCATGCCGCTGACGGCGGAACAGCGGCCCGACCTGATGGAGATCGTCGACGACCGGCACGACCGCGCCTCCACCATCGTTACCAGTCAGGTGCCGGTCGAACTCTGGCACGAGCATATCGGCAACCCGACCATCGCTGATGCCGTCCGCGACCGCCTAGTCCATGGCGCGAACCGCATCGAACTGAAAGGAGAAAGCATGCGAAAGCTGCGCGCCGCCAAAGCCAGGCTTGACGAAGCCGTCGTCCAGTAGCTCAACTCCACCCGCTCGCGACACGTACGGCTACCCGGCTGGGATCATCGGAATCCCCGGCTGGCTTCGATCGGAATCGATGGCTGGTTTCAATCGGAATCACCGGCTGCAATCGTCGGAATACGCACTACACGCGCTGACGCCCCTGTTCTGGGGGCATATGAACCCGTATGGCCGCTTCGACCTCGACATGCGGACCAGGCTCGACTTCAACTGACTCGAAGTGGCGGCTGGTGACACGAGTGTTGGGTCAGGGCCTATAAGCACCGATGATCCATCAATCCACGCCGGCTACTTCCCTCACCAAGGTTTTGGCGATGTCTGCCGAACGTGACCTTCTGAGGCAGGACATGAGCGAGACGTCCGGCGTATGAATCCCAACCAACACGTGTCGACGGTGCCGAACGTGGAACCTGAAGTCGCTGCCACCATGACGCCATGGCTTGTCGTAGTTCTGGCTGTCATCCTGCTCTCGGGCGCGTTGTTCGGCTACGACCAGGGTGTCATCTCAGGTGCCCTGACCAGCATCAAGAGGGAGTTCTCGCTCAGCGCGCTTCTGGTAGAGGTGGTGACCAGCTGGGTCACGCTAGGCGCATTGTTCGGTGCGCTGTTGGGTGGCGAGCTGGCGGACCGGATAGGGCGTCAACGCGCGGTGTTGATTGCTGGCGTGGTCTTCACCCTCGGGTCGCTTGTGGAAGCGTTTGCCCCCGGCACGTTGATGCTGGTCGGCGGTCGGCTGATCGTGGGCTTCGGAGTCGGGGTCGCTGCCGTAGCGGCACCTTTATATGCCGCTGAACTGGCTCCCGCGGCGCTGCGCGGACGTTTCGTCTCGGCGTATCAGCTTGCCGTAGCCGGCGGCATCTTCGCTGCCTACCTCGTCGACGGATGGCTGTCTGAAGCCGGGGCTTGGCGCTGGATGCTGGGCTTGTCGGCAGCACCGGGCCTGATGCTCATCGCCGTTGGGTTGCTGGCGCCGCAGTCGCCGAGATGGCTGATGCGGGTCGGCCGTCGGACCGACGCCGCCACCCAGATGAGGAAGATACACCCAGGCACCGACCCCGGTCCCGCCCTCGACGCGATCGCGACCACGCTGGCAAATGATCGCGGTCAGGCGTCATGGGCTGAGGTGTTCGGCAAGCGGTGGCGTCGCCCATTGCTGGTTGGGGTGGGCCTAGCAGTGTTTCAGCAAATCACCGGCGTCAACGCGGTCATCTACTATGCGGATCAGATATTTCAGGCGGCCGGTTTCACGACCCAGGCAGCTCAGACAACGGTGACGACCTGGGCAGTGGGCGGCGTCAACGTTGCCGCCACGTTCATCGCCATAGCCTTCATAGACCGGCTGGGACGGCGCAAGCTGCTGCTGGCTGGATTGTTTGGCATGACCCTGAGCCTTGTCGTCGTCGGCGCTGCCTTCGAGTTCATCACGACCGGCAACGCCCCACATCCTGCTGCTACGAGCACGGCGGGGATCGTGACGCTTGTGGCCCTCGTCGTGTTCATTGCCTGCTTTGCGTTCTCGCTGGGGCCGGTAGTCTGGACCGTCATCAACGAAATTTCCCCCGGGCATATTCGGGGCCGGGCGGTCGCGGTTGCAACCGCCGTCAACTGGGCAGCAGCATTCTTCGTTAGCCAGATTTTCCTGACGCTGATCGACACACTCGGTAATTCATTCACCTTCTGGCTGTTCGGTTTGTTCTGCATCGTTGGTTGGATATGGGTCTTCTACGCCGTGCCAGAAACCAAGGGCCGGTCGCTCGAGCAGATCCAGCTTCTATGGAAGAAAAGCGAACCAGAGCACGCCGGCTAGAGCAGCATCGGAAAATGCCAGGCTTCAACACGCCAATCACCTGGTCATCTGACCGGGCCAGCTCGCCCGGTCCGTTATCTGCTGGCAAGGGCGGCAGGCAACGCCAGATCATCTTGCTGTCTCTAATCCCCTGCGGCATGTCCGCTTTTATAAGCAACAAAAGATGCATTCAGACGACCGGAATGAGCTCACAGCGGCCATTCGACCGGTCAGCCATTTCCAATGCCGGTTGCGATCGTCGGAAAACCATCGCTTTCCGGTAGGCATATTACACTAATGTTAATTGTGTAGCAGATCCGTGGCCAAGCGAGCTTGAACGACCGAGTTCGAGGATACCAATCTGCCGATTCCGATACACTTCTTGTGATACATGCCCAAATGCGCGCGCCAGGCCCCTGCCCAACTGTCGCTTTGGTCGTCCTCATCGGCACCGACCAGAGCGCTTGGCGCTTCTACCGCTTCGCTACTTGTTTCGACTTCTTCGGCGGCACGCTTTTGCTTCGACATTCGGGCCGGCTCGGGCCAATCGGCGCGCCTGTGCCTTCTGTCTCACGACAAGAATCAATATCTTGCTTTACGTAAGACATCTTTACGTAAAAATATCTTACGTAAAGATCTAAATATGCGTAAAGACAACTTTGCATCTTTACGTAAAGCCCGTATTGGGCGAGCATGACGTGCCGTTACAGGAGTGCACATGCCCGTTCTCACCATTGCCAGCCGCAAGGGCGGTACCGGCAAATCAACAGCAAGCGTCGCGATCGCCAGCATGCTTGATGCTGAGGGTGTTGACGTCGGTCTGTTAGATACTGATCCAAACCAAGGGGCCTATCGCTGGGCGACTCAGAAATATGGTGGGACCACACTCAAAGCTTACGCTGAGTCTGACACGGAAAAGCTGGCGGATTTGCTCCCTACCCTTGCAGCTAGGCACGCAGTACTGATTGTCGATACTGCGGGTTTTGGAAATCAGGCTGCGACTGTCGCTATGGCCGGCGCTGATGGCGTTTTGGTTCCAGTAACACCAGGAGAGGGCGATGTGGTTGAGGCTGGGCGGACAGTTGGGTTTGTAGAGGGGTTAGCAAAGATGGCCCGCCGGCCAATCCCGGTGCGGGTATTACCAAATCGGCTTCGGCGCAGTACCACCTTAACAAAGCATGTTTTAGCTGAAATGGATGCCAACGGCCTGCCTAGGCTTAAGGCTAGTCTGAGTGAGGCTGTCAGCTACGGTGAGATGTCATTCTCAGCTGCACTACCGCGAACCGGCACTGCAGCTGGTGAAGTTGAAGCGCTCGTTGCAGAGCTACGTGAGCTGCGCTGGCTTCCAGAGAAGGGAGCTACTTCGTCTTTGCGTAAAGAAGTAAAGGCGTAAAGATGGCTACGAAGCGTCTTCAGTCGGCCGGCCGGCCCAACCGAGCGCCGCCTGATACAGCGATAGAACCCACAGAAGCACCCCGGCCTACGGCTGCCGAACTTCTCCGGTTAGCTGGAGCCGATCAAAGTCAGCCTCCTGCAGTCATGCGTGAGCAGCACAAAACAGTACTAGTTAATTTTCGGGTGACTGAGAAACTGGCAATTGCGCTTGCCTCTGCGGCGATCGAGAGAGGTATCACCCAAAAAGTGATCCTTGCACGTGCGCTTAAAGCAAGCGGTTTGGATGTGCCGCCGGAAGACTTACAGGATCGTAGTCCGCGCCGACGCGGCAAATAGCGTTTACGTAAATTCGTAAAGACATCTTTACGAATTTACCCGAAAGTTGTTGCACGTCAGTGACTTGCGGGGCAATTTTAGGATGTCGCTCGAATCCTCGAGCGAGGGACAAATCATGATTTAAAACGCGAAAGGCGGCTCCAGAAGGAACCGCCTCTCCCACCCCTCACGGGGCACTGTCTGTGACTTGGCAGTTCAGATAATGCCCACCGGAAGGTCTTTTTTCAAGCCCTATGGCTCGAGATGGGAGAGCTTTATCCTTCACGTGCTGCCCTCGCCAGGAGACTGACGATGACGGGTAAGCTTGTGGGACGCCTTGGGCGTTCCAAACGAGAGAAGGTATTCGGCGAGGGCAGGGCGATCCCGCTCGACCGCAACGCCAAGGCGCGGATCTGGGCCTACGCGCTGGCCCGTACCGCCAAATTACGCCGCCCCGGCCAGCACCGTGGCCCTCTTACCCGCGCCACGCTGGACGTACTGCGGACGCTGCTCTGGGGCTTCCACAACTGGAGCACCGGCCGGTGCTTCCCCTCTTATGAGCGGATCGCCGATAGCGCGCGCGTGCATCGGGCGACCGTGGCTCGGGCGATCGCAGCTCTCGAGCGAGAAGGCGTCCTGACCTGGGAGAACCGCCTGGTGCGCCAGCGGGTCGCGATCGAAGGCCTGTTTGGCCCGCAGTGGGTGATGGTGCCCAGGCGCACCTCCAATGCCTACAGCTTTTACGACTATCGCCGTGATGCCTTTGGCCAACCGGTTGATGTGCCTTCTTCTCCTAAGTCGCAGAAGTCGACTAAAACCATATCTCAAGAGAATCAAAAGCTTGCTCATGAACAAACGGAGTGCGGGGCGATCGTAACTCTCGATCCCGACAATCCGCTCGAGGCAGCTCTGCTCAGGCTGGGTCAGGCTATGAGATAAATCGGGGATCTACGGACCTTCAGGGGCAGAGCAGAGCCTCAGTTGGTTCCCTGCAGCCACTCACGCAGCTTGGACCACCGTCTGCGGGCATTGCCGTTCCTGACCGCCATGGCCAGTGCCTTCCGCTGCCCGACCAGAACCACTAGGCGCTTGCCACGGGTGACGCCAGTATACAGCAGGTTGCGCGCCAGCATGGCGTAGTGCTGCGTCGCCAGCGGGATCACCACCACCGGATACTCCGAGCCCTGCGCCTTGTGGATTGTGGTCGCATACGCCAGCACCAGCTCATCCAGCTCCCCGAAACCATACTCCACCGCACGCCCCTCGAAGCTGACCGTCAGCGTGCTTTCCTCCATGTCGATTGCGCTGATGATGCCGAGGTCGCCGTTGAAGACGTCGCGCTCATAATCGTTGGCCACCTGCATGACCTTGTCGCCCGGGCAGAAGGTCCAGCCGAACCGTTCCACCCGCTGGTCGCCCGGTGGGTTCAGCACCTGCTGCAGCGCGACGTTGAGCGTCCTCGCCCCCAGGCTACCGCGGTTCATCGGGCACAACACCTGCACATCGCGCACCGGATCCAGCCCGAACCGCTTGGGGATGCGGCGGCTGACCACAGCCAAAAGCTTGGCAGCCGCATCTTCCGGCTCGTCCGCTTCCACGAAGAAGAAGTCCGACCCTTCCGGCGCCGTCAGCTCCGGCATCTGACCCTGGTTGATGCGGTGCGCGTTGGTGATGATCCGGCTCTGCGCTGCCTGGCGGAACACCTCGGTTAACCGGATCACCGGCACTGCGTCGGAGCCGATGATGTCGGCCAGAACCTGACCCGGTCCTACGCTGGGCAGCTGGTCCACGTCGCCGACCAGCAGCAAGGCTGCCCGGTTTGGCAGCGCCTTCAGCAGGGCGCGCATCAGCGGCACATCCACCATGCTGGCTTCGTCCACCACCAGCAGATCGCACTCAAGTGGATGCTCCTCGCCCCGCTTGAAGCCGCCGGTCTTCGGGTCTGCCTCCAGCAAGCGGTGGATGGTGCGCCCATCCAGCCCAGTGCTTTCCGTCAGCCGCTTGGCCGCCCGACCGGTGGGCGCACACAACGCCACCTGCATACCCTTGGCGCCGAGCACCTTCAGGATGGAGTTCACCAGGGTGGTCTTGCCGACGCCGGGACCCCCGGTGATCACCAGCACCTTGGTCCGCACCGCCAGGGTCAGCGCTTCGATCTGGCTCGGCGCCAGCTTGAGCCCGGTCTTGCCCTCCACCCATGGGATCGCCTTGGCGACCTCGATCATCGGCCAGGGCGGCCGGTCGGCGGAAAGCAGGCGCAGCTGCTCGGCAATGACCTGCTCGGAGCGGTAGAGGCCGGCCAGGAACACGCACGGCGCGTCATCCACGGTGTCGGCGATCAGGGCGCCGTCCTGCAGCTCCAGCCCAAGGGCCATCTCGATCAGTCCGGTCTCGACCTCGATCAGCTCGGCAGTGCTGTGGATCAGTTCGGCAACTGGCAGGCCACAGTGACCTTGGCCGGTTGCCTCCGCCAGCCCGAAGGACAGCCCAGCGCGCACCCGGATCATCGCGTCCTTGGCGATGCCCAGCTTGGCGGCGACCTGGTCCGCTGTGCGGAAGCCGATGCCACGGATGTCACGGGCGAGGCGGTATGGGTTCTCGGTGATCAGCGCGATCGCTTCCTGCCCGTAGGTCTTGAAGATCCGCACCGCCCGGCTGGTGCCGACGCCGTTGGCGTGCAGGAACAGCATGATCTCGCGGATGGCCTTCTGGTCGGCCCAGCCGGCGACGATGCGGCTGGCCCGCTTGGCGCCGATGCCGGTCACCTCGCGCAGCCGTGCTGGCTCCTGTTCGATCAGGTCGAACACCGCCTCGCCGAACGCCTTCACCAGGGCCTTGGCATAAACCGGACCGATGCCGCGGATCATGCCCGAGCCCAGATACTTCTCGATGCCCTCCAGCGTCGTCGGCTGGGTGGTGACAACGGTGGCGGCCTTGAACTGCAGCCCGTGCTCACGGTCGTTGATCCACCAGCCGGTGGCGCTGATGAACTCGCCGGCGTTGACGGCGGCGGCATGCCCGACCACCACCACCAGGTCGCGCTGCCCACGCGCCTTGACCCGCAACACGCAGAAGCCGTTCTCGGCATTGTGGTAGGTGACGCGCTCCACCAGACCCGACAGCGTCTCGGTCGGGGTCGAGGCTGTACTCGCGCTGCCGGCTGCCTGTTTCAGGTCGCAGGTTCCTTAGCTGCCAAGATTGGCTTCAGCTCGTCAGCCTGGCTGAACCTAGCCCGTCCTCGGCCAAGTCTTCCTCGATATCGAGCCGCACGCATCTGGACACGAAAATCTTGCTTACCATTGACCATCATGGTTTGTGCACAAAGTGTTTTGTGCATAGGTGATGTGATGGAAGGGATGGCTTACCTCTCCGTTCGGGTTCCTGAGGGGGTTCGGAACCGCCTGAAGGCTGCAGCCGCCCAGCGCGGTGAACGGTTACAGGATCTGGTCGGCGGCCTCGTTGAGCAGTTCCTCACCGAAATCGAGCGCAAACCGCCCGAGTTGGCCGATGTGCTCCAGCGCCTTCGCTTGATCCAGGGATCGCTGCAGGCCCGAGGGGTCGCATCTTTGTGGGTGTTCGGCTCCGTCGCCCGGGGAGACGCCCGCCCCGACAGCGATGTCGACGTCACGATTGAGTTTGCTCCAGATGCGGCGCCATCGCTGTTCGAGATCGGCCACATCAAGGATGAGGTGGAGGCAGCTCTTGGTCATCGCGTGGACCTTGGAGAGCGCTCGACCATGACGCCCAAAGTGGCAGCCACAGCCGAACGTGACATGGTTCAAGCGTTCTGATGCCCAGGAGCCCGGAAGAACGCCTGCAAGACATTCGTGAAGCGGCCACCGACCTGCGGGATTTCGTGGGGTCAATAGAAACAGCAGCCTTCCACCGGATCCCGCATGCCGACCGGATGGGCTTCAGGGCATTGAAGAACGCGCTCACGGAATTAGGCGAAGCCGTGAAGGCGCTGCCAGCAGACATCGTTGCGCGTCATCCTCGGATCGACTGGAAGGGGTTCGCCGGCTTACGTGACTTGGTCACCCACCAGTATTTCGGCCTGGATACCAAGCGGCTGCTCCCGATCATCCAGACCGAGATTCCGGCCCTGCTCGTCGCCGTCGAGATAGAGCTACGTCTGGAGGACTCCTCTTCCTAAAGATCGCCCGTAACCTGCCGCCGGTCCTCTTCCTCGCGATTGCAGGCGCTTTCGCGTTCGGTTGAACCATTCCGGAGATCAGAAGCATGCAGAACAGCTGAGACTAGCTTTATCCGCTCATCCTGATTGCGGGCGCCCTGCAGGCATGACCGAAGATGTGACGGAACTCTCCAGCGCGGCCTGGGATCCCTCTATCGGGTCGCTCGGAGGCGCGAAGCATGACGACAGTACGTTCAAGGCTCCAGTTGCCGAACACAGAGGCCGCTCAGAGCTTTGCCCTGTTCAAGGCCACGGTCGAGGCTGTCGGCGACGCCGTAGTCGTCACATCCTGTGAGCTGGATCCACCAGGTCCCAGGATTGAGTACGTTAACCCGGCCTTCACCCGCATGACCGGCTTCAGCGCCGAAGAGTCGCTTGGCCAAACGCCACGCTTTCTGCAGGGTCCATTGACGGACCGTGTCGAGCTGGACCGGCTGCGGGTTTGCCTCATCAACGAACAAACGTTCGATGGCGAAGTCATCAACTATCGAAAGGACGGAGGCGCCTACCTCATCGAGTGGATGGTCACGCCGGTCAAGAACCCAGCTGGCCAGACAACGCATTGGCTGTCGGTTCAGCGAGACGTTACCGCGCGCAAACAGCTCGAGCACCAGCAGAAGCTTCTGGTGGCCGAGTTGCACCACCGGACGCGCAACCTGCTTGCCGTGACGCGCGCTATCGCGTTGCGCACGTTGCCGAACTCGTCGGATCGGGACGTGTTCGATGCCAGATTGGCGGCACTTGGTCGGGTGCAAAGCTTTCTATCGACGACACCAACTCAGTTCGTGTCGCTGGACGACATCGTGCGCGGCGAATTGGAAGCCGTTGGCGAGGACGGGCTTGGACAGGCGACGGTCGAGGGACCATTCGTCGAACTGCCCTGCGACAAGGTGCAGGCGTTGGTGTTGTTGCTGCACGAGTGCGCCACAAACGCGATCAAGCATGGGGCGTTGTCGCAGCCGGATGGGCGGCTTGCGGTTCGATGGCATTTCGCCGAAGAGGCGCGTCTAGTGCTGACCTGGCAGGAAAGCGGAGTCAGGATGCCGGCCGATCCCAACCGTCGCGGTTTTGGTACGGATCTGATCACGCGCGCGCTGCGCTACCAACTCTCGGCAGAAACCTGGCTTGAATTCCGATCCGATGGCGTGTGGTGCACGATCTGGCTGCCAGCCGAATCGTTTCGAGCAGGCCATACGTCCTGAGGCCGGTCGTCTGGTAAAGACCGCATCGGGCTGTGCCAGACCATGCTAGCCCCACTCCTCATGCTCATCTCGCACGCTCCTAGGAAATAAAGCAGAGCCTGAAAAGGCTACCTCGTCATGCAGGTCTTGCTAATCCGTAGTGTGACCACAGCACCCTGCGGTAGCCAATCGTATGTGATGGAGCCTTCGAGCTGGAAGGAGATACTCCGCGAGATCAGCTTGCTGCCGAAGCCCTTCGGTCCCTGACTGGGGTTAAGGGCAGGACCACCCCGCTCGGTCCAGAGTATGACATGATCACTGCCCTCATCGGTGCAGGATACGTCCAATGTTCCGCTTGCGGCCGACAGGGCGCCATACTTGACTGAGTTGGTGGCCAGCTCGTGGACGACCAGGGCCAGCGTCGTGGCGCTTGCCTCCCCGACCGGCCGTTCCGGCGCGGAGATATGCAGGCGACGGCCGATCGTCGTCTGATCGTCGTAGGGTGCGAGCAGCACGGCCAGAAGTTCGCCAAGCAGCGCCTTATTCTCCTGGCCAGGATTAGGGCGGACCAGGCTGTGGGCGCGCCCCAAGGCCGCCAGCCGGCCGGTCAGGTCATCGGCCATTTCCGCTTTCGTCTCGGTCGATCGGGCGGCCAGGCTAGTCAGGGCGGATGCCAACGCAAACAGGTTCTTGATGCGGTGGTTCATCTCGCCCGCCAGCAGCTCGCGAGTTTCCTCGGCCTGCTTGCGATCGGTCACGTCGAGAAAGACCCCGAACATCACCCGGTTGACGATGCCGACATCCTCACTTTGGCCGCGCGCCGAAATCCATCGGATGCTGTCGTGGTGCAGGATGCGGAAGTCTATCTCGTAGGCGCCGATCATCCCGCGGGTTGCGGTGAACGCCGCCTTTACGCGGCCCAGATCCTCGGGGTGGATACGGGCAGACAGGGTTTCGAAGGTGACCGGCCTGTTTCTGGACGCGCCCCATAGGGCGTGCGCGCGCTCGTCCAGTGCGATCTCATCGGTATCGACGTTCCATGACCAGAGGGCAACGCCGGCCGCATCAGTGGCGACGCGCATCCGTTCGGCATCCCAAACCAGATCGCTAGATCCGCTCCATAACATCTAGAGGTACCTCGCTTCGGTGGTCACCCGCCCGACCATCTCAGCGATCATGTGCGCCGTTCCCACGAGATCAACCGGACCGTCGTGTTGAATAGCGTTCTGCTGCATACCCGGCGGCCATTTGCCGCGGGGGTCGAGCACCATCGTCACCCCGCTGGCGGCGTGGACAGCGGCTAGACCGCGAGACCCGTCATCCAGCGAGCCGGACAGGATGATGCCGATGGCCCGGCCGGGGGAGAAGGCCGCGACTGAGTTGAAGAGGGTGTCCACGGTTCGGTTGCGCAGCTTGTCGTCCTGACCCGTGACCAGGCTGGCCTGGGCGTCAGTCTTCAGCGTGAGATGGCCGTCCGGTTCACCGATGTAGCAGGTGCCAGGCACGAAGCGTTCAGCGTCACCGGCGACCACCACGGGCATACCGGAGCCCCGAGCCAGGATGTCCCGCAAGTGGCTGATCTTGTCGAACGGCCGATGGAGCACCGCCAGAACGACCGCATGCACAGGCTTGGGAAGCAAGTGGAGCAAGGTCACCGTGTCCGTCATACCCTCGCCGCCGGAGGCGCCGATTGCGATGATAAAGGGAAGGCCACATTCACTCACGAAAATATTATACATGTCTATCGGAAAAGTTACGCGTGTTTTTTAAGACTCATTGTGAGCAAACACGGGCGGAGGCGTACGGAGACTTCGTGATCGTCCAGGCCATTATGAAGGGACTGGGGTTCGATGGACTCGTCTTTGAAGGAGCAGTTCGCCCGACTGGGGCCCGTCCGGGCCATCGACCGTGTAGCATCTGGTACACCCGCCGTGTTCTCGATCCGCCTCCAGCCGGATCATCCAGCTCCTAGGACGATCGAGGCCATGTTCGTCCTGGCCCGCCGCGGGCTGAGCATGTTGAAGGCGAAGCGGCAGATCGAGGCTGTGATCGAGACGGGGCAGGCAACCGTCGAACTCCCGACCGTCGAGGATACGTCTACTGTGGTGGCCGAACTCGATACGGCGGGTTTTGAGGCCCAGTTGGTGCAGTTGTCCACGACGCTCGACGTGCGCCATGTGCGGCAGAAACTCGGACTGTCGCGGGAGCAATTTGCTCTTCGCTACGGCCTGGAAGTCGAGGCGGTTAGGAATTGGGAGACCAGTAAACGGGACCCAGACACTGCGGCGCGCAGCTATCTGCGGGTAATCTCGAATGCCCCTGAACAAGTCGGGCTGGCCTACGCTCAGAACCCGTCGCCGTATCAGTATGGGTTTAGAAGATACCGGTCAGCTGGACGTTGTCGGCATTGATCCCGAGCCGCTTGTAGAGGGTTTCGTAGCGTGGATCCTGTGGCGCATAGGCAGCGTCCGGATGGCTGCCATCGGAGCCAACGATCCGTAACCATTCCTTCTGACCGTGGCAGACGCTCCGGGCGGTGGGCACCTGAACGGCGAAGCCGGCTTCGTCACCTTTCCACAAATACGTGACACAATCCTCGCAACACGCCTGAGCATAGCCAGACAGGACCGAGGCTGATTGTCGCTCTGCGGTTTTACGCTTTGGCCGCAGTCTGATCGCCCGCACGTATTCGGCTCCAATCGGGGATAACTGCGATCGGCATGACGGGCCGTTGATCCATTGACGTTATTCGGCTCGATCTATGTGCCGACCCTATGAAGGTAGGCCTGAAAACAACTTCCTAGTTAGTAATGCATCCTTACATTATATTGCTCTCGATAGGGAGAGCTGAGCCATGACGACATTGACCGTCACCACGCGGGGCCAGGTCACGTTCCGAAAGGACGTGCTGCATCATCTTGGCATTCACCCTGGTGAGAAGATCGAGCTGGATATGCTGCCGGACGGGCGGGTGTCGCTTAAAGCAGCCAGACCGGCCGGAACGATCGATGGCTTTGTCGGCCTGCTCGCCGGAAAGACCAGAAAAGTGGCCAGTCTCGAGGAGATCGATGCGGCTGCGTCGTCCGGTTGGGCTAGGCGCGAATGAAGATCACCGTCGACACCAACATCCTGGTTCGGGCTGTGGTGCGTGACGATGAAAAGCAGGGAGAAGCCGCCGCGGCTCTTCTGAAGGAAGCAGAGCTGATCGTCGTGCCGCTTCCCTGTCTCTGCGAGTTCGTCTGGGTGCTGCGCCGGGTCTATGGGTTCGGACAGCCCGATATTTCCATCGCTCTGCGTGTTCTGCTCGGCGCCGGCAACGTGGTCGTCAACCGTCCGGCCGTTGATGCTGGTCTGGCTATCTTCGAGACTGGCGGCGATTTTGCCGATGGCCTGATTGCCTATGAAGGGCGCTGGCTCGGTGGCGAGGTGTTCGTCTCCTTCGACAAGAAGGCCGTCGCGCTGATCGCAAAGCAGGGGCAACAGACCCGGCTGCTGGCCTGACCCTCTGCCAATGAATCATCCTGATCTTCTATTGCCGGATGCAGGATCCCTTCTGCTGCTGAGCGAACTTGGGCAGCTCGCGCTGTTGCCCTTGATCGGCCGGCAGCTGGTGCTGGTCGACCTGGTGCGGATGGACCTCATGCGCCGTTCGCCCAAGCTGGCGGATCCCGTGCTGGGCTGGCTCAAGGCACAGGGCGAACGGGTGCGGGTTGATACAACTTCAAGCGGCGAGATGCTGCGACGGCTCTGGACCTATGAGCCGGAGTATTGGCCCTTGGATAGCGGCCTGATCGCGATCGCCGAATGGCTGGCCAACGCCACGCTGGAGGCCGATATCGAGTTGCTGATACTGACCGAAACTCCTCGCCTGCATGAGGTTGCCGGCATGCGCGGGCCGGATGCTGATATCGATGTCATCGGCATCAGCGGTCTGCTCAAGCTGGCTGAGGCACGCGGGCTCGTCACATCGGCAGCGGCCATACTCGGGGGCCATATACTCAGGCATCAACGCACGCGGCGCCGCCGGTCCTGACGCTCTTCCTCACTGGCGCTCATCGTTGTGGCGGCGACCGCTAAATCCTGGTGCGCCATGCCGACCCGCAGGAAGGCGACGCGTAACGCTGGTTCGGGCCCTGCAGTGCCCCCAATTTGCTTAGAAGATGCCGGTCAGCTGGACGTTGTCGACGCTGATCCCGAGGCGCTTGTAGAGGGCATCGTAGCGTGGATCCTGCGGCGCGTAGGCAGTGTCGGGATGGCTACCATCGGTGCCGACGATCCGAACCCATTCCTTCTGGCCATGGCAAACGCCATCGTCATTCTCACGCATGCAGCTGACATCGAGCAGGACATAGGTTTTACCTTGCGTGCTGGTCAGGCAAGCCCAGGAGACGACTGCAGCGGCGAGCGCCTTCTGCCGGCCGATCGCGATCATGCCCGCTTTCGGATCGACCTGCAGGGAAACGGACTTGTGGGCTGGTGTTCCGCTCAGCATGATTTTCTGTGCGAGCCAGGCGAAGTCGTCGTTTGGCGGCACATGCGGATCGGTGGTTGAGGTCGCTGTGACTGTCGCCGGCCCACAGCTCAATGTGCTGGTGACGGTCTTTGGCGCGGCAATCGCGGTTGCTGACAGCGTCGTGCAGATGGCCGCGACAGGAAGCGTGATTTTCACCGTCTAGCTCCACTGGCTGCGGCTGATGACTTATCGTGCGTGCAGGAGATCAAATATGTCTCATAGCGGTTCTTTGCCGCTTGCACCGAGACCTGGTTCTGCCCGGCGCCAGGAAGCGAGGACCACTCCAGCCGCAGCAGCCTGAAAGCCTCATCCAAGGTAGCGCGGCCCCCACAGACAGCTACCTGAGCATGGCGTCTACCGATCTTCCACCAAGCCAGCTTGTCCTGGCTGGCGGAGCAGCTTCAGGAAGGCCTGAACCTTTGGGTCGCTGATCGTGCACAACACAGCCGATGCCATGATCATTGTCCTCGTCACGCTATCTCGGCTGCATCATTCTCGAACGTACGACGCCCCCGCCGTTGCCATCGAGCCTTTAGATGTTGCGGATCCTCTTCCTCACGCCCATGCAGCTGATCGGCCACGTCGAGTAGCGCACCGAGCAGAGTCGCTCGATCATCCTCCAGCAGCTCCACTAAACCAGCCTTTTGCACCAATCCGCCAAGCTCGATCAGCTGGCGGGTACGGGCACGTCGGTCCTGCACCCACTGGCGGGTATCGTCACGGGTTCGCGCTCGCTCGAGCCGGGTCTGCATGATGGTCAGGCGCCTAAGCTGCGCTGCCGTTGCCTGTGCTTGCTGGAGCAGGGTTGCCGGACTTCGACTGCTTCCCCCGCTTGCCCCCTGTTTGAAACAAGGTCTCACCACGTTCGGTCCACCTCGCGATGGCTTCCGGCTGCTTCTTGCTCTGCTCAAGGGCTGCCATCAGTGCACCGGCAAAAGCCTCCAAGGGGAGGGCGTCAGCACCGACCATCTGGGCGATCTCGCCGAGCTGGATGGTCTTCTGGGACTTGACCTTCTTAGCGCGCTCCATAAGCGTTTGGAGTTCAGCGTCGTAATCACGGGGCTTGCGGGCCATGGTCTTCTCCAGCTGCCGTTTGGCATCCGTAGCCTACCGGCGCCCTGGTCATCCCGTAAATATGGGAACGTCGCTAACCCCGTCATTTCTGTGACCGAAGCACAGCGAAGGTCAGTCAGGAAATGCGCGCTTATACGTCACTGCGTGACGTGCGCTGAGAGTCGTGCCAAACTCCGGCCGCATGGCCATCTACCACTTCAGCGCCAAGATCATCAGCCGCGGCGGTGGGCGCAGCGCGATCGCGGCTGCTGCCTACCGTGCAACTGAAATGCTTGACGACCACCTGACCAGCCAGGTGCACGA
Organism: Lichenicola cladoniae; assembly: GCF_013201075.1. Lineage (NCBI taxonomy): Bacteria > Pseudomonadati > Pseudomonadota > Alphaproteobacteria > Acetobacterales > Acetobacteraceae > Lichenicola > Lichenicola cladoniae. The sequence continues at coordinate 24,678 of NZ_CP053713.1, forward strand.
CTACACCGCCAAGCAAGGCGTAGCGCATTCGGAGATCCTGCTTCCCGCCGGCGCACCGGCCCGGTTCCTGGACCGCTCGGTGCTGTGGAACGAGGTCGAGGCCAAGGAGCGGCGCAAGGACTCACAATTGGCCCGCGACGTCGAAATCGCCTTGCCGCGCGAGCTATCCCGTACGGAGGCGATTGCCTTGGTGCGTGACTTCGTGTCCGAGCAGTTCGTCGCGCGCGGGATGATCGCCGACCTGAACGTGCACTGGGGCAAGACGGCGGATGGTGAAAAGCAGCCGCATGCGCACGTCATGCTCACCATGCGGTCCGTCAGCGAAGAGGGTTTTGGCCCCAAGGTTCGGGAGTGGAACTCGACCACGTTGCTGACGGACTGGCGTGAGCGCTGGGCTGAGCTTGCCAATGAGCGTCTCTGTGCTTTGGGGCATGATGCACGGATCGATCACCGGTCCAATGCCGAGCAAGAAATCCCGCTGCAGCCCCAGCACAAGATCGGTCCGGCCGGAGCCCGCCGAGAAGCACGTGGCGAGGATGCGGAACGAGCTGACGAGCATCGGGCGATTGCCAGAGAGAACGGCGCGCGCCTGCTGCAGGAGCCGGAGATCGCGCTGCGGGCGCTGACGCATCAGCATTCCACCTTCAGCAAGCGTGACCTGGCGCGCTTCGTCAGCCGGCATAGCGACGGGGCAGATCAATTCACCGCAGTGATGGCGGTGGTACAGGCATCGCCGGAGCTGGTCCGCGTCGGCGAAGATGGACGCGGTCAGGAGCGGTTCAGCACGCGTGAGATGCTGGAGACGGAAGCACGGCTCGAGCGGGATGCATTGGCGTTAGCGGCAGCCTCCGGGCATGCGGTGAGTGAACGGGACAAGGCAACCGCCTTGCGTCGCACAAGTGCTGGCAGCGGTGCTGGATCAGGCGGTCTCGGGATCGAGCAGCAGGCGGCGTTTGTGCATGTGACGGGTGACGCCGATCTGGCGGTGGTGGTTGGGTTCGCCGGCACCGGCAAGAGCACGATGTTGGGCACGGCGCGGATCGCGTGGGAAGCAGCGGGCTACCGAGTGCACGGTTCTGCATTGTCCGGTATTGCGGCCGAAGGTCTGGAAGGTGGATCCGGGATCGAGAGCCGCACTATCCACAGGCGGTTGCATGCATGGGCGCAGGGACGTGAGGAACTGACAGCGCGCGATGTGCTGGTGGTGGACGAAGCCGGGATGATCGGCTCACGGATGATGGACCAGCTGATGTCGCGGGTGCGCGAAGCCGGGGCCAAGTTGGTGTTGGTGGGAGACCCGGAGCAGCTGCAGGCGATCGAGGCCGGAGCGGCATTTCGCGCGATCGCCGACCGGGTTGGAACGGTGGAGATCACCGAGGTTCGGCGGCAGCGCGCGGCCTGGCAACGGACTGCGACGCGAGAGCTGGCCACGAGCGGTACAGCTGCGGCGCTGGAGCGCTATACCGAGGCCGGGATGGTGCACGCGTCGGCCACGCTGGTGGAAGCCAAGGCGGCACTGGTGGCGGGATGGGATCTGGAGCGGCAGCGTCAGCCAAACGAGAGCCGGGTAATGCTAGCCTCCACACGGGCGGACGTGACGGACCTCAATCAGCTGGCGCGTGGTCGGCTGCAGGCGGCAGGTGCGCTCGGTTCGGACCATGTGGTGCAGACGGAGCGGGGCGAGCGCTCGTTCGCCAATGGCGACCGGCTGATGTTCCTGCGCAACGAGCGCGGACTGGGTGGGAATGCAGGCGGACGGAACAGCGTCGCGGTGAAGAACGGTACGCTCGGCACGCTGATGGCGGTGGAGTCCGGTGGCGAGCGGCTGACGGTGCGTCTCGACGGTGCCGGGCCAGAGGGAAGCAGTAACAGCCGGCATGTCACGTTCTACCTGCGGGATTACGCGCATCTCGATCACGGCTACGCGGCCACGGTGCACAAGGCACAGGGCGTTACGGTGGACCGGGCACATGTGCTGGCCACCGAGATGATGGACCGGCACGCCGCCTATGTCGGTCTGACCCGGCACCGGGACGGGGTGGCGCTGCACTATGCGCGCGAGACGTTCGGGGACGCTGTGCAGCTGGCACGCGCACTCGGGCGGGAGCGGGCGAAGGATACCACGCTGGATTACGGATCCGGTGACCTGGCGCAGCGCTACGGGGCGCGACGTGGCCTGGTGCCAGAGAGCGAGATCGTGCTGCCGGCAGCGGCGGCCAGGCAGGCGCGTGAGGTGGAGCTGGCGCGCGACGTGGCGGCCGGTCGGGCGCGGTTCCGGGATCGCTTTGCGGCGCATCGGCAGCAGCGCCAGGCGGCGGCAGAGCGCGACGAGCAGGCACGCGGGCTGGTCGGGCAGTGGGACCAGCTGATCAAGAGCTATGGCGCAGCACTGCCGGGGCTGGATCGGGATCCGGTTTATGTCGCCGCCCGACAGAAGTTGCTGGGCTTCGGGCAGCACGTGCGAGAGCGGCCGGAGCTGGTGGCGGTGCTGCGGGAGCGTGGGGCGGAGTTCGGGATGGCCGAGCGGCCCAACCTGCAGCGGGTGCTGGCCGATCCAAAGCCGGAGCAGGTCATCGACGGGATCGTGGCGCAGTCGGAGAACGCGCAACGGGCGCAGGCGGCTGCGTATCAGGAGCGGGTCCGGCAGGCGGCGGAGGTAGCGCGTCGGGCTCAGGAGCAGCGTCCACGTGGTCCACGAATGGGAATGTGAGCCGATGAGCGATGAAGCGGAGGATCGGCTGTACGGGCTGATCGAGATCGCCGAGCGGCACCAGGCAGCGGTGCAGGCAGCGCTCGAAGGGCTGGCCGTGGAGCGAGCGGCGCTGAAGGCTGAGCGGGAGCGGCTCGGTCAGGACGTGAATGGGCTCAGCCGCACTATCCGCACGGCGGTGCAGGGTGGAGTGGCGGAGAGCATGTTCGTGGCGGCCGAGACCGGAGCGTCAGCGCTCAAGGCTGCGACCGGGCCGCTGCTGGGACGGCTGGACCAGGTGGGGACCATAGCCGACCAGGCGGAGGCAACACTTCGGCGGGTGGTGCTGTGGGCAAGCTGGCGGCTGCTGGGCTGGGGTATCGCCGCGATCGCAGCACTGGGGATGATGTGGTGGCTGGCCAGCAGTGCGGTGCTGTGGTGGGACGCCGGGGCGATCGGCCAGGCGCAGGAACAGAAGGGCGAGCTCGAGGCGCAGATTGCCGAGCTCAGGGCAAACAAGGATGGATGGGAGAGGGCCGGCATGCTGGCGAAGATCACGCAATGCGGGCCACGGAGCCGCCCCTGCGTTCGGGTCGACGAGAACGCTGGGCAATTCGACGCCGACGGGCACGGCGACTATCGGGTGATCCAGGGATACTGACGGAGAACGTTCCTCAGGAAGGCAGTGCAGGAACTGCGCGCGCCTGACACCAGGGACACGCTTGTCATGTAAGGATCTTCCTTACATGATGAGGCATGATTACCAGCCGGCTGACCAGCAAGGCGCAAACGACCATTCTGCAGCCAGTGCGGGTGGCCCTGCATCTGCATGAAGGCGACGAGATCGCGAACGTCATCGAGGCCAGGCGTGTAGTGCTAACCGACGACTCGCTCAGCACCTTCCTCGAGTGGGACAGCTCCGCTGATGTCGAGGCCTATGCTGCTCTGTGAAGATTAGGGTCGCTCTTTAGGAAGCGAGACCGGCTCCGTGCCCATAATAATCATCGATGTCATGGCCGCGGAGATCATCCCACACACTCATCTCATTGGCTGCGTAAGCCGGTGCACCTTCAAGTCGGTCCCGGCTGAGGTTGATCACATAGCCGCCTTGGCGAGGGTCATATTTCAGCTGATTCCAAGGCAGCGGGTGATATTTATCACCGATTCCGAGAAAGCCGCCAAAGCTCAGGATGGCATACTCTGCTTTTCCAGACACCTTGTTAAGCATGACATCGTACACGTTGCCTAACTTCTCGCCGGCCTCGCTGTAGACGCTTGTACCGCTTACTTTGCTGGCGGCGATGATACGGCCACCGGTCTCGCTTGGATTGTCTATGCTAGCCATGGTGTTCTTCCTTTTGCCGTTGAGTTATGCGCAATTAATGCATTCCTGGAGATACGTAATCTAGCCTGTGTCGAAACGTTGGCAGGCGCTACAAGTTTGATGCTGGGGCCAGCTGTGTTTAGCCGCTCAGGATAAGAACATCGTGCCGACCGAGCACGGCCTGGCGCTGGTCGATCCAGGCGTCACTGCCCAACTCGAGTGGCTGCTAGACGAGGTCCTGGTCGTGCAGATGAAGATGATGAGCGCGATCGACGCGGTCTGCGCCCAGGCGTCGGGAATCATTGGCCGGCTGACGGACCACGCCGCAAGCGGGGCGGCTTCGCTTGTCGCCACGACCGCGGCAGGCCCAGCCGGCCCCGACCGTCCGCCGACGCCGGCGATGAAGGCCTATGTTGATAGCCTTGCGAAGCAGAACGGGGTCAAGCCTCCTGGAGGCTACACCAGTTCCAGCGCGATCTGCCCTGCCTTCCTCGACAGACATGCGTTTTCGAAGCAGGCTCACAGCAAAGAGGCAACCTCAGCCGCCAATCCGACTCGCTCATGCACCGGATTGCAGGCAGCTAGGGGCAGCTGGCGCGTCCCCAAAGAGAACTACCAAGGCAAGGCGATCGACAAAAACAAGGCGGTCTCTCGATCATCCTCAGCACCTGCTGCTACCTCTGCTGACGGACCAACTGAGACAGCACTCAGAATCTCCTACAGCAATAAGGAAGTAGCGCTGAAACTCGGCCCGCCCACTACCGCGATGGCAGTTGGTATGGACCTGCCGGTGTCAATCTCGCAGCATTCTGACAAAAGGGCTGGCTCTGATTTCCACATAACATCGAGGAAATCTCCAAATAACTTGGATGAATAAGGACTTTGCCTATCTTACGAAATTCGGCTTAGCAGGTTCCCGTCCGAACTGTGCTATCTTGTAGATATATCCGGTGACTAGCTCTGAAGGATGACCTGCATGACGATCAAGGGGCTTGAGGAGGAGAAATTTCGTCAGATTCTTGCGGCGCATCTTACGCCCAGCCAACCGATCTCTAGCCCAGAGCACCTTAAGGGGCGTGAGCATATGCTCACTCAGATAAGTCGGTCGTTTAACTCGCCAGGAAAACACATATTTATCCATGGTGATCGAGGCGTCGGTAAGACGTCGCTGGCACAGACAGCTGCCACCCTCCGACAATCCTCGGATGCAGAACCGATTCTAGTCGGGTGCAGCAATCCTTCGTTCCTGGCTATTGTACGCGATGCTGTAAAGCGCTGTTTGCCTGTTGGAGACGGGGTCCTGCAGAGGAAGAGGGAGACAAAACTTAAGGCGGGGATAGCTGGCTTCGGCGTTGAACTGACGAGGAGTATTGCCGCCGGCAACGTGCCAGATGTCGAGTCAGTTAATGACGCAGTTCAGCTTCTCAAATTCGTCGCCGAGTACCACTCAACGCAGCCAGTGATTATACTTGATGAGTTCGACCAATTGACCGACGATGGCGAGCGCAAGCTTTGCGCTCAAATGATTAAGGAGGTCTCTGACCAGAGAGTGAATGTGAAGTTTATCATCTGCGGAATTGGTTCTAGCTTGGTAGACTTGATAGGCAGCCATCTCTCGACTGGAAGATACTTAGCACCATACAGCCTCGACAGGCTGACCCATGATGCGAGGTGGGATATTCTTACCTCCGCCGCTACCGCCATGGGCGTGGAAATAGGGCACTCCTTTAGGGTAAGAATAGGTCAGATCAGCGACGGGTTTCCATCTTACATCCATCTGATAGGTGAACAGATCTTATGGAATATGTTCGATGATGAGACTGAAACAAGCGCCTGTGCACAAACACACTTTAATGAAGGAGTTAGGCAGGCTGTGTCAGAAGCCCAGCCTACGCTTAAAGCTATTTACGAAAAGGCAACTCAGAAATATTCTAATGACTACGAAGAAATATTGTGGGCATTAGCCGATCAGCACCTTATGCGTCGACAGACTACCGATATTTATGACAAGTCATACCTGAGGATCATGGGCGAGCGGAGTTCGTCCGACCACCCCATATTAAGTAAGCCAATATTTTCCCAGCGCCTCAACAGTCTAAAGAGTGCCAGGCATGGTGAGATCATAGTAGGTACAGGTGCCGGCTGGTATGAATTCCGGGAAAACATTGTTCGCGGCTTTGTAAGGCTTAAGGCCGAGAGTATGGGTATCGAGATTGGCGTAGAGGGTTATGGATAGCAATGCCGAACACAACCTGCACCGACTGCATTTCTTTTCCGGTTGCAGACTGAACTTCTTGAGAAACGAACGCTTCGTTTAGTCAGCGGCCTAGAGCCGATAGGCTAGTTCTGGCCAGGCATGCAGTGGTAGCCGCCGCGGCCTTGCCTCCACCTCGCGCTACATATGATAATGTCCTTTATCATATATAGTTTGACCTGGGACCGGCCTGGTTGGTATAAACAGTGATGTCCCCTGCCCTGGCCAGCGACCCGGTCCTCGTCCACCTCCGCACAGCCCTGACCGGGCTCTATGGCTCGCGTCTTGAGCGGGTCTTGCTGTTCGGGTCCCGGGCCCGCGGTGATGCCCAGCCCCAGTCCGACTATGACGTTGCCGTATTCCTTGAGCCGCTGCATGACCGATGGGCCGAACTTGATCGTCTGGCCGACCTACGTGTGCGTTTTCTCGACGAGACCGGCGCGTTCATCGACGCCAAGCCTTATTCGACAGCGGCCTATGGCGACCCCACGCCGCTGATGCACGAGATCCGACGCGAAGGCTTGGATCTGTGACCGAAGAAGGAAGGATGTTCCTGGCGAAAGCCGCCAAGCTACTGAACGAGGCGGAAATGATGCTGTCGGTCAATCTGAACGAGGCCGCTGGCCGGTCCGCCTACCTCGCGGGTTTTCATGCTGCTTAGGCGCTGATTTTTAAGCATCTGGGCAAGGTCCTGAAGACGCATGCTGGTGTGCACGCGGAGTTCCTCCGCCTGACCAGGGACGATCCTCGTCTTGATGCCGACCTGCGCGTCTTCCTATCGCGAAGCTACAACCTCAAGGCCATCGCCGATTACGAGACCGATCCGCAAACAGGCGTGACCCCGGCACGTGCGGCGGATGCCATCGCAATAGGACGTTGTTTCGTAGCCAGCATCGAGAATATTATCGAATGAACGAGAACCCGTTCTCCCAGGGAGCTCCTGGCGGAAACGAACGTGCGCCGCCTGAGGTTGATAATTCCGCCCAGTGGCGTAGGCTTGAGCAGACCATAATGGAAGCCCGCGAGCGGTTCGGCAATCTTCCGGCCGACGAGCTGCAGGCAATCCTCGACGAAGCAGTCATGACGTCGCGTCAGGCTTGATAACGTGCATGACTGATCACCAGAATGGGGTTTCCATGCGCGTCACGCTCATTGAGCAGGAAGCGACCCAGAAGGTCATTTCCTTCAATGATGGTCACGTGCCCGTTCTCGTTGTGGCCGCCGGTGAACGTGCCGGAATCCGGTTTCTTGAGTTCTTTGCTTCGGCGATCCGCAATCCGCACACCCGGCGAGCCTATTTGCGCGCGGTCAGAGACTTCCTTGCCTGGTGCGAGACGATGGGCGTGTCCTCGGTTGCTGGGGTGCAGCCGTTACACGTAGCTAGCTGGATAGAGCTGCAGACCCGGGAGCGATCGGCGCCCACCGTGAAGCTGCACTTGGCCGCGCTCCGCCATCTGTTCGACTGGCTGGTCACCGGCCAGGTGATACCCACCAACCCAGCCGCCTCGGTCCGTGGCCCGGCGCATAGCGTACGCAAGGGCAAGACGCCGGTGCTGGATCCGCTTGAGGCCCGGCAGTTGCTCGACAGCATTGACGTCTCGACCCCAATCGGGCTGCGGGACCGGGCGCTGATTGGGCTGATGGTCTTCAGCTTTGCGCGGGTTGGGGCGGCGCTGGCCATGCGGGTGGAAGACGTCTTCGTGCAAAACCGCAGGCTCTGGGTGCACCTGCGCGAGAAGGGCGGCAAGCGACACGAGATGCCCTGCCACCATACGCTTGAGGCCTACCTGCACGCCTATCTGGAGACGACCGGGATCGCTAAGGATCCAAAGGGGCCGCTGTTCCGGACCATTGGTCGCGGTACCGGGCGGTTGAGCCGGACCCCCCTTCCTCAGGCAAATGCCTACCTCATGGTGCAGCGGCGCACGCTGGCGGCTGGCATCGGCACTCGGATCGGCAATCACAGCTTCCGAGCAACGGGGATTACCGCCTACTTGAAGAACGGCGGGACGCTAGAGAATGCAGCCGCCATGGCCAACCATGCCAGCACCCGGACCACCCAACTCTATGACCGTAGGCGGGATGATATCAGTCTTGATGAGGTTGAACGGATCAGAGTGTAGCATCCGGGCCCATTAGGATCAGCGCAGTTCCCCGGCCGGATCAGGCGGATGCTAGTGTGCAGCGGCGCGGCACGCCGGTCCGGCTGGGCCGGAGCCGCAGCAGTCCGCCAGCATGTGGTTCGGCACGTCGCTGAGCATCGCTGAGCTTGTCGGCGGCGCTGGTGACGTAGAGCGTGTCGAGCTTCGGGCCGGCGAAAGCACACATAGTTGGCTGGCTGACCGGGAGCACGATGTCGCAGTCAATGCTGCCATCCTTGTTGAAACGACGTAGCCGGCCTGCCCCGTGTAGCGCGCACCAGTAGCCACCGTCGGTATCGACGGCGGCGCCATCGGGCAAGCCGTCCCCTTTGGGGATTGCAGCGAAGGTACGACGATGACTTAGCCGGCCGCTCTCGGGCTCGAAGTCGAAGCTCCAGATCACGCCCGCCTGACTGTGCGAGAGCAGAAATTGCCGACTATCGGCGCTCCACGCCATGCCATTATGCAGCTCTGCTGCGTCGGGTTCCGGCTTCAGCCCACCTGCCCTGGTGAAGCTGTGCAACGAGGCGGCGATCGGCACGCACACCCCTGGCTGCAGCGGGTCGAACATCACGCCCACCCAGAAGCGACCGGTCACGTCGCAGGCGCCCTCGTTGAAGCGGTGCAACGCCGGGTCGAACGGGGGCGGGGCGAGCAGCGTCAGCCTGCCCGATGCGAAATCCAGTGCGAAGACGCCGGTGCGGAGCGCTACGACGGCGCCGGAGAGGTCATCGTCCAGCACGAACGCACCAATGTCGGACGGAAGCGGCCATGCCCGCTGCGCGCCGCTTTCTGGATGATAACGGTAGAGTGCCGGCTTCTTGACGTCGATCCAGTAGAGTGCTGCTTCGGAGGCGGACCACGTTGGTGATTCCCCAATCGTAGCACCTGCGTCCACAGCCAGCTCGATCACTTCGTCGGACATGCATCGATCTCCTGGTAGCGGTCTTGGTACAAGAAACGTCGATCGCCCTCCTCTGTCCATCTGCGGAACCAGATGGGGCGAACGGCGTAAAGCGGCAAGGCCTCGATCAGTATGCACCGGTCGACGCAGTACGGCGTGGAGACCAGCGATGAGCATGACCGTCAGCGATTTCGTGTGGAGCCGTCTCGGCGAGTGGGGCTTGAAGCGGGTGTTCGGCTATCCGGGTGACGGCGTTGGCGGGCTCGATTTGGCGCTTGAGCGAGCCAAAGAGAAGATGGCCTACGTCCAGGTGCGGCACGAGGAAATGGCCGCGTTCATGGCATCGGCGCATGCTAAGTTCACTGGCGAGGTCGGGCTTTGTTACGCAACGTCCGGACCCGGCGCGATCCATCTGTTGACTGGCCTTTACGACGCCAAGATGGACCATGTACCGGTAGTGGCGATCGTGGGCCAGCAGGCGCGCACAGCGATCGGCGCACATTATCAGCAGGAGGTCGACCTCCAGGCGTTGTTCAAGGACGTCGCCAGCGAATATGTCGTGACGGCGATGGTGCCAGAGCAGATCAGGCACTGTATCGACCGCGCAGTGCGGATCGCTGCGACAACGCGCAGTGTGACCTGCGTTATCATTCCGAACGACCTGCAGGAACTTGCATACAAAGATCCACCACTCGTCCACGGTACCACGCACACTGGTGTGGGTTATGCAGGCCCGGCGAAGCTTCCGGAGCAGTCGCTGCTGCATCAGGCCGCGGACGTCCTGAACGCTGGCAAGAAGGTCGCGATCCTGGTGGGGTCGGGTGCCCTCGGTGCGACAGACGAGGTAATCGCAATCGCTGAGAAGCTGCAGGCGGGTGTCTCGAAGGCGCTGCTCGGGAAGGCGGTACTTCCCGATTCCCTCCCCTGGTGCACAGGCGGGCTCGGGCTGCTTGGGACCAAGCCTTCCTGGGACCTCATGCAGGAATGCGATACGCTCCTGATGATTGGCTCTTCTTTTCCATATAGCGAGTTCCTGCCGAAGCCGGGCACGGCACGCGGTGTGCAGATCGATCTAGACGGTACAAGACTTAGCCTGCGCTATCCAATGGAAATCAACATGGTGGGCGACTCCGCTACCGCGTTGAAGGCGCTACTGCCGCTGCTTGAGCAGAAGAAGCCCGGAAGCTGGCGCAAGGAGATCGAGAGCAACGTCGAAGCATGGTGGAAGACACTCGAGGACCGCGCCATGCAGCCGGCCAATCCGATCAATCCGCAACGGATCTTCTGGGAGGCGTCGAAACGCCTGCCGGAGAACTGCATCATGACCGGTGACAGCGGCTCGGTCGCAAACTGGTATGGCCGCGACATCAAGATGCGTCGCGGCATGATGGGATCGCTGTCCGGCAGTCTGGCCTCGCTCGGTGCGGCGACGCCCTATGCGGTGGCAGCAAAATTCGCGTTTCCTGACCGTGTGGTGCTGGCCTTCATCGGCGACGGCGCCATGCAGATGAATGGCCTGAACGTAATGATTACCATTTCCAAATACTGGAGGGAGTGGTCGAACCCGAAGCTGATCGTGATGGTTCTTAATAACCAGGACCTGAACCAGGTCACGTGGGAGGAACGCGTCCAGCTCGGTTCCGGCAAGACAGAATCGACCCAGGCCATCCCAGATTTCGCCTACGACAAATATGCCGAACTGCTCGGTCTCAAGGGCATCGTCGTGCGTGACCCGGAGAAGCTGGGTGCCGCCTGGGACGAGGCATTCGCCGCCGACCGCCCGGTCATCATGAACGTTTATGCCGATCCGAACGTGCCGCCGCTACCGCCGCACATCACCTTCAAGGACGCCAAGAACTTCCTGACCATGATGGCTACCGAACCGGAGCTCGGCAGCGTGCTCAAGAACAGTGCCAAGGAGCTATTGGCTAGCGTCCTGCCCAGCAAGCACTGAGCCTTGTTCGACATGCTGCCGATTGGCGTGGTGCGGGCACAGGCCTTTGCTATTCCAACTGACGGCCCGGAGGCAGATGGTACCGCTTCCTGGGATAGTACCACTCTTGTCGTCGTACACGCGCAGGCCGGCGATTGGGAGGGGATCGGCTACAGCTATGCCGATCTGTCCGTTGCGGCACTGGTAAACAGCAAGCTGGCATCGGTAATCGTGGGCAACGACGCAAGCGATCCGCCGCGCGCTTTGCGCCTGATGCAGGTTGTAGTGCGCAATCTTGGTCGCGATGGCATCGCCGCCTGCGCGATCTCGGCAGTCGACACAGCCTCATGGGACCTGAAGGCGAAGCTACTGGATGTGCCGCTGGCGCATCTGCTCGGGCAGTATCGCAACGCGGTGCCGATTTATGGCAGTGGCGGCTTCACCAACTACGATGATGGCCGTCTTGCCGAGCAACTCGCCAGATGGGTTGAGCATGATGGATGCCGTTGGGTAAAGATGAAGGTCGGCATGCATCCGGAGCGGGATCCAGAGCGGGTCTCGCAGGCGAAGGCGGCAATCGGACCAGCTACGCTGTTCGTCGACGCCAATAATGCTTATGGCGTAAAGCAGGCGATCGAGTTCGCCAGACGCTTCCTCGACGAGCAGGACGTGAGATGGTTCGAGGAGCCAGTCTCGTCCGACGATCTCGTCGGACTGCGTCGCGTGCGTGATCAGGTATCGGCGGCGATAGAGATCGCCGCCGGCGAGTACGGTTACGAGCCGACCTACTTCCGGCGCATGCTGGAGGCAGGGGCAGTCGATGTGCTGCAGGCGGATGCCACGCGATGCGGCGGCGTAACGGGGTTTATGCTGGCAGCGTCGTTGCCGGAGGCGTTCCATGTCGACATATCGGCGCACTGCGCGCTGGCGCTGCATCGTCACCTTGGCACGGCGGCACCGCGGTTCCAGCATTGCGAGTGGTTCCATGACCACGTTCGGATCGAGCGCATGCTGTTCGATGGCGCGCCGGTGCCGCATGATGGTGCGATCATGCCCGATCCGGAGCGGCCCGGTTTTGGGCTCGTGTTCAAGCGGCAGGACGCGGAACGCTTCGCCGTCTGCACAGGGAGCTGAGAATGGCGCGCGACATGACCGCACTGGGCAGCTCGGGCATGGCGGCGTTGGGGCTGGCAAGCCTGGCTGCAACCCGGCTGAAGCAACAGGCAACGTCTCGTTTGGCAAAGACGCAGAATCAGGCGGCCTCGTCTCCTAGCGCCCCAGCACGGCTCGATCCGGATGCGGCTGTTCACGCCGCACGTCGGCTCAATCGTGCTGCCGGGGTGCTCGCCGCCTCGGTGCTGGCCGACAGCGCTGTGGAGCATTATCGCGGCCAATTCCACAACAGGGCTATGGTCACGCCGCTGGTAACGGCCAGCTTGTCGCTCGCGGTGAGCGCGCACGGCAACGCCGACAAGCGGCCGGTTGCACACCGCGCGCGCGACGGCGTCTATCTGCTGGCAGCCGCGACAGGAGTGATCGGCACGGGGTTCCATCTTTACAACGTACTGAGCAAGCCTGGTGGGCTGAGCTGGCAGAATTTGTTCTATTCAGCTCCACTTGGTGCGCCGGCAGCGCTCTCGCTTTCGGGTGCTATGGGTTTCCTCGCCGAGCGAGTGCGGGATACCTCTCCAGGCTCGTCGCCGATGATTGCCGGCGTCGCTGCGGGCCGTGTCGTCGGCGTCGCGACGAGCGTCGGCCTGCTCGGAACAATGGGTGAAGCTGGGCTGCTGCATTTTCGCGGAAACTACCAGAACCCGTTCATGTATGTGCCGGTGTCGCTACCACCGGTAGCAGCTGCTGCGCTGGGGCTGGCGGCCCTCGGCCGTACTGGGCAGCGCAGCCGATGGGCGCGCACTTTGCTGCGGCTGACCGCGGCGATGGGTTATGCCGGCGCCGGGTTTCATCTACGTGGCGTGGCGCGGCAAATGGGCGGCTGGCGCAACTGGAGCCAGAACATTCTGAACGGGCCGCCGGTGCCGGCGCCACCGAGCTTCACTGGGCTTGCCATGGCGGGGCTCGCGGCGCTCGGCCTTCTGGAGGACCATCCCGATGACTGATCATGACGGCACGCGCAATCCGGACCGTTACCCGGACTATGACGTGATGAGCAAGCAGTTCTCGCCGTCTTGGAACGAGGTCACGCGCAAGGTGGTGCATGCGCGCCTTGCCGTGCCGCGGGAACCGCGTTTCTTCAATCAGGGCGAGTGGGACACCCTGCAGGCAGTCTGCGCCCGGATCATGCCGCAGCCGGCGACCGGTGCGATTATTCCCCTTCCCGCCTATGTCGACGCCAAGATTACCGAGAAGCACGAGGATGGTTACCGATATGCGTCGCTGCCGCACCAGGGTGAGGCGTGGCAGCGCGGATTGGCAGCGCTCGACCAGGAGGCGGCGGACTCGCACGGTGCTCGCTACCATCTGCTGACACCGGAGCAGCAGGACGCATTGCTGCAGCGGATGCAGGATGGCAAGCTGGATTGCAGCGCGTGGCAGGGCATGCCGTGCAAGCTGTTCTTCGAGCACCGCGTGATCGCCGACATCACGCATGCCTATTATGCCCATCCGATCGCCTGGAACGAGATCGGCTTCGGCGGTCCAGCCAGTCCCCGCGGCTATGTGCGCATGGGGCTCAATCGCCGCGATCCATGGGAAGCGGCTGAAGCGCATCCCGGCAAGGAAGCGCACGCAAGGCGGGAGAACAAGCGTGTCGGCTGATCCGTTCGCTGCACCACGTGGTGCCAATGGCCGAGCTCCGGACATTTTCTCCGAAGATGGCTGGATGCCGATGCGGCAGTATAGCGAGGACGAGGCCGTCGATTTCTTGGTGATCGGCACCGGTGCCGGTGGCGCACCACTAATCGCCGGCCTCGCTGAAGGCGGCTTCTCGGTGGTAGGTTTCGATGCCGGTCCGTGGTTCCGTCCGTTGGAAGAGTTCGCTTCCGACGAGCAGGAGCAGAACAAGCTCTACTGGACCGACACGCGCGTCGTCGACGGCGCTAATCCGATGGTGATGGGCGGTAAGAATAGCGGCAAGGCGGTCGGTGGCAGCACCGTGCATTTCGCAATGGTATCACTGCGGTTCAGGCCCGACTGGTTTAAATCGCGCACTACGCTCGGCTACGGCGCTGACTGGCCGCTCGATTGGCGCGAGATGTGGGACTACTACACGAAGGCCGAGCAGGCTCTGAAGATCTCCGGCCCGGTTGTCTATCCGTGGGGCCCGAAGCGGCCACGCTATCCCTATCGCGCTCACGAACTTAATAGCGCGGCTGAGCTGCTTGGTCGCGGTGCCGAGGCAATGGGGATTCGCTGGACGCCAACACCGCTCGCCACCGTATCGGCGCCACGCGGCGATAGCCCGCCCTGCGTCTACCGGGGCTATTGCCGGTTCGGCTGCTCGACCAATGCCAAGCAGAGCGCGCTGGTCGCGTTCGTGCCGCGTGCAGTCAAGGCCGGCGCCGAGATCCGCGATCTCGCCATGGTCGGGCGCATCGAGGTAGACAGCAGCGGACGTGCCACCGGCGTGCACTACATTCGCGAGGGAAAGTGGCGGTTTCAGCGCGCGCACAACGTGATCGTGGCAGGCTACGCGGTCGAGACGCCGCGTCTGCTGCTAGCATCGGCGACCGACCGCTACCGAGACGGACTCGCCAACAGTTCCGGCCTGGTCGGCAAGAACCTGATGACGCAGTCTAACCAGGCAGTATTTGGAACGATGCAACAGGAGGTGCGCTGGAACAAGGGACCGCCTTCGCTGTCGCTCACCGAGCACTGGAACTACGACGACCGCAAGGACTTTTCTGGCGGCTATTGCTGGATGGCGCAGGGCCCGCTGCCGGTCGAATGGGTGACGGTACAGACTGGCTCACGCGGCTTGTGGGGCCAGAAGCTCATCGACGAGATGGAAAAATACAACCATCAGGTTGGGCTTAAGATGGTTGGCGAGATGCTGCCAGATGAGCGCAACACTGTCACACTCGATGATGAGGTCGACCAATACGGGCTGCGCGTTGCCCGCGTTACGTACAGCTGGGGCGATAACGACAAGGCGCTGATCCAGCATGCACTCAGCCAGATGCAGACCAGCCTGGAGGCGGTCAGTGCTACCGACATCTTCCGACAGGAGAACGATACGAACCATCTCGGCGGCACCGCCCGCATGGGCAATGACCGTCGAAACAGCGTCGTCAATGCTGATTGTCGAAGCTGGGATATTCCCAATTTATGGGTCTGCGACGGCTCGGTGTTTCCAACCGTCGGCGGCGTCAATCCGTCACTAACCATTACCGCAATCGCGATGCGAACGGTAGATCGGATCAAGCAGATGGCTAAGCGCGGGGAGCTTTAAGATAAGCAATCAGCTACACTACTACCCAATAATATAACAGATCCCGGCTCGCACATGCAGGAGTGGCTTATTTCGGCGATACCTAATCGTCGATCCTGATACTTCTTGCGTCATCATGCTCAAAGTTTTATCCAGGATCCATTCCGTTTCGGTTGCGATCTTCTCGATGTATTAGCTCTGGTGAAGGTAAAATGACTAGAGCAGAGTCTGATCATTCTGGCTCGTAGCCTGCGGCGGTGAAGTAGTTTTCGCACTCGCGTTGGCTGAAGGTTGGGAGCGCGTCGCGGATGGCGTTCCAGAGGTCATCGATGGTCCGAGCGGCTGCCTTGCGCAGCACCGCCTTCAGCTTGGCGAAGGCGTTCTCGATCGGGTTGAAGTCCGGTGAGTAGGGCGGCAGGTATCGCAGCGTGGCGCCTGCAGCATCGATCAAGGCGCGAATGGAGACACCTTTATGGGCGGCCAGGTTGTCCATCACGACGATGTCGCCTGAGCACAACGTCGGGACGAGCACCTGCTGGATGTAGGCATGGAACGCCGCGGCGTTCATCGGACCGTCGAGCACCATTGGTGCCGTCATGCCGGAGAGCCGGAGTGCGCCCGTGAAGGTGGTGGTCTTCCAGTGCCCGTGCGGAACAGGCGCGCGGCAGCGGTGACCACGCCGGGCGCGGCCGCGCAGGCGCGCCATCTTGGTGGAAGCACCGGTTTCATCGATGAAGACCAGACGGGCCGGGTCGAGGTCTGGCTGGGCGTCGAACCAGGCCTGCCTGCGCACGGCGACGTCCGGCCGCTCCTGCTCGCTGGCGTGTGCTGTTTTTATGGGATGGCCCGCCCCTTATCTCTCCGACACCGAAAACTGGAGCGCTAAGCTGTCAGGGCAACCGGAGAAACAGGAGCTGGGCTAATGCAGATTGCAGTATTGGGTATCGACCTCGGCAAGAACAGCTGCAGTGTCGTGGGGCTAGATACAACCGGGCGCGTTGTCCTGAAGCGTCGCCTCCACCGTGATGGCGTCCTGAAGCTTGCAGCGAGCATGCCCAGCTGCGTGATGGCAATGGAGGCCTGCTGTGGGGCGCACCATCTTGGCCGGATATTGCGCGATCAAGGACACGAGGTTCGGCTGATGTCGCCGGAATATGTCCGACCCTACGTCAAGGCTCAGAAGAATGATGACCGGGATGCCGAGGCGATCGCCGAAGCGGCAACGCGGCCGACTATGCGGTTCGTGACGCTGAAGAGTGAGACACAGCTCGACATGCAGAGCCTGCACCGTGCCCGCGACCGGCTGGTCGGCGAGAGAACGGCTCTGATCAACCAGCTGCGCGCCATCCTGCTTGAGCGTGGCATCATCGTGCCGCAGGGACGACGTAAGATGGAACTGCACCTCGAGGCGCTTTTAGCCGGAGAAGGCGTTGGGCTGAGTGCAAGAACCCGGTTGCTGGTCGACGATCTGCGTCTCGAGTGGGGCGAGCTGGATCGCCGTATCGAGGGTTTTGACGCCGAATTCGCAGCAAAGGCGCGCACCGACGAGACCGCCCGCCTGTTGACCACGATCCCGGGTATCGGCCCGCTGAACGCGACGGCGCTGGCGGCCGCCATCGGCAACGCCCAGACTTTCGGACGTGGACGCGACCTGGCCGCCTGGCTGGGGCTGGTGCCCAAGCAGATGACGACCGGCGGCAAGCCGAAGCTTCTGGGAATAACCAAGCGCGGCAACGGCTACCTGCGCAAGATGCTGATCCACGGTGCGCGTGCAGCCTTGCCGTCGCTGTCCAAGGGTGAGACCGCGATGGGTGGCTGGTTACGCGGCTTGCTCGCGCGAGCGCACGTGAACACCGTAGTGGTGGCGCTGGCCGCCAAGCTGGCACGGATCATCTGCGCAGTGCTTCGGAGCGGGCGGAAGTTCGAGCTCACGACTGCAACGGTGTCATAATCAATAGAATTGGCTGGTCGCGCTCACCCGGCGCGGACGGTTGATGGGGTCTGCGGGTGGTTAATGCGAGATGGCCTGACAGTTGATCGGCGTTCTGGAAACCTGGTTCAAAAAATGGCGCTCGACGCCGATGTTTTTATGAGGACCGGGACGTGCGGATCTCCATCTTGGCCGGGACAATGTCCCGAGACCGGATACGTTGGCGTAGACTGACCAGATCGGATCGCAAAGATCGCTTGCAGAGGGGGCGGGCCATACGTTTTTGAAGGTCATCCCGTGGCGGTCGAGGAAACGCCAGATCGTGCTTGGCGCGAACGACGCACCATTCCGCTCACGTAGCAGCTCAGAGAGTTCGACGAGAGTGATATCCACCTGCGCGTCGATAGCCGCGAGGATCACCTCCCGGTAGCTCTCGATCCGCTGGGAGCGCAGGTCGCCGCCCTTGGGCCGCGGTGTTGTCAGTCCCTCCGTCCGCCAGGCCCGAACCCAACGGACCGCTGTCGCTACTGCCACGCCAAACCGCGCGGCGGCAGCATTGCGCGACATGCCGCCATCGACGGCGGCGATCACCCGGTCTCGAAGGTCCTGAGAAAGTGTCCGTCCCATCCATGCTGGCCTCCAATCCAGCCAGCATAGTGAATCAGATCTGCTCCGCGTCGGGGAAGAACTTTCGATTCCAGTCGGTCAGATTAGGCTCTAGCTAGATGTCGACAAGAGAAAACAAAACCCGCAAGGTATGAATCCATGGCCAGGAGCGGGCCAAGGCTGTTCAACACTCTTGTGCCGCCACCATTGAGTCAGATCTGCAACAGGAGCGACGTGAAATAGACGGCTGATCGATTTGGGGGTTCTCGAAGCGGATAATCTCTGACTCTTGGCAAGGCAACCGAATCGGAGGTTGCCTTGGCTACGTTTTCCCCGTTGCTGGATATGCTGACGGACATCCCTGATTCGTGCCGGGCCGAAGCCAAGCTCAACACGCTGCTCCACGTCCTGTTGTTTGCCATTCTCGCCATCGTTACCGGCTGCAACTCGTATCGTGGCATCGTCACCTTTATTGACGTGCATCGGTCGTCTGTCCGCACTCATGCTATGCCGTGGCGGCCGAACCCTGGCACCTCCACCAGGCGACACTGTCGGCTCGCAAACTGTAGATCATCTATAGTTAAGAAAAATGAAACAGCAGGACCTTCCGGAGTGATCGTGCCTATAAGGCCTCAACCCAACA
>NZ_CP053714.1 GCF_013201075.1 Lichenicola cladoniae
CGTAAAGATATCTTCCTTGATTTCTTGTACCGCCCGCGCCACTGACTCTGTGTGACCAGGTCCGGGGACGTTGAAGCTGTAGGCGTTTGGAGCTTGCAGGCTCGCTGTACCGCCTTGATGCCAGACAACACGTAACCGCCGCTTGATCCTGTTCAACAAGCCGCAGCTCAAGAGTCTCGCGACGGCTTTGACGATCGTGGCTCTACTGATGCCAGTGATCTTCTCAAGGGCGCTGTAGCTGACCACGACCGCCCCTGAGAGCGGGTTACGGCACTGGAATAGCAGGGCGTCGAGTACTCGATGATCGTATGGCGTTAGCAAGTCTTGGCGTCCTAGCTTCCGCGCTCGCTTCATGATCGCGCCGACTTCGGCCGGCTGGAGCTTCTGAGCCGGCGGCAGGGGAAGCCGGATCGCTCGGTCGATGAGCTGCTGTCGAGGCTTTCGTGGCGATGATTGGTGCTTCTTCATCTCTCTCTCGTCCTTTGGGGGACGAGCCATCGGAGAAGGCAGAACAACACCTGCGAGGGTCTTGACGGCGAAAATCGCCGCCCTTACCTTCGTGACCGGAGCCCGTCAGCTCGTTGTTCTTGTGCCTTCTCGGAAAAGCCGCCCTGCCAGGGGTGGCTTTTCCTGTTCTTGGCTCGTGCGTTCAGCGCGTTAGGCCAGACCTCTCACAATTCAAGTTATCCACTGTGACCGCTAACCGCGAGCGCGTCCATACGCGCCCTGTCAAGCGCGATCGTGCGCTTGAGCGACAATAATCTCTCCCTCACATCGGCAAGTGTCAATCGCACCACCTGAGGTTGTAAGAGTTCAATCGAGACTGAGATTTTTTCGGCGGCAGTCCATCTCCACCCCATCAACATTATGATGCGGTGCAAAATCCGCCACGGCCCGCCGAATTTCGTTCAAACATCGTGATTTACCCATTTCCAAGTGACACAATACTGTGATTAGCTCTGGGTAACGGAGCGTGTCGTTGGAAGGGAGTAAAGACGATTTCTGAAAGCCTTTTACTTCTGTTGACGTTGCCCCGGAACGAAATGCTGAATCGTTTGGGGCGACTCGCGTCCCGCGGTCGGGCGTCATCGATCAGCCTCGATTTCCCCGATCATTCCGGTAGTGTGAGTCTTGGGGGCAAAATGCCCCCATCGGCGCGCGAGCGATCTGTGAACGCTGAGGGGGGCGCTGCCCCTTATCTGCTTTCAGACGACCAGCAAGTCGCAACAGCCGATAACTGCCGGGATTCGAGGCCGTTTTGCAGACACTCCAAGAAAGGGAAATCCGCACATCCTTACGGGATGGCGGAACAATCCGAGGATGCTTCCTCGTCGCTCGGCATGAAGCTGGTGGGTTCGAGTTCCTGCCTTACCTGCGACCGAGCTGGAACAAGCACTACCTACCGCTTCGGACCCATTCGGACCGATCTGACCGCACTTATCGAGATGCTGGGCGTCTCCTGGCCCTGCTTCGTGACGACTTCGGCTTCCTGGGTCCGATCTGTATCTACGTTGCCCGTGCGCCTGAGCTGGCTCGCTTTAAGGGCCTGCTCGCATGTGATGCTCCACTTGGAGGAGCCAGCCTTTCCGACCTACCGGCCGGCACGCCCCCGTCCCCTACCTCTCCCCCAGATATGGACGACTAGCCTTCTCGCTCTTGCGACCACCATCCTCGTCCCGCTGACCGCGGGCGCGGCGACCCTTTCGCTCTCGACCTTCACCGAGGACGCGAAGGGTTGCGCACAGCATGTCGCCGTCGAGACGCTCGCTGCCGTAGCGCACACTGAGAGCGGGTTCGACGTGCTGACGCTGCACGACAACAGCACCGGTCGCACGTACCATCCCGCCACCCGCGAGGACGCGATTGCCCTCGGCGTCGAGCTGGTCACGGTCAGCCGGCACTCGGTCGATCTCGGCCTCATGCAGATCAACAGCGGCAACCTGCCGCGTCTTGGTCTGTCGGTCGCGGATACGTTCGACCCCTGCCTGAACTTGTCGGCGGCTGACCGGGTGCTGGTCGACGGCTACGCGGCGCCGGCATCCGGCCGGGACACCCAGCCCGCGGTTCAACAGGCTCTGTCCCGCTACAATACGGGCGATCCGGTGCGCGGGGTGGCGAATGGCTACGTCGGCCGTGTCCAGGCGTCGGCCGAGCTGGTGGTGCCGGCGCTCCGCGTGAAGGGCGACGCCCCTCCCGCGCAGCCCGCAACGCCCGCCGATGACGTTGCTGTCCTAGCGCAGCCGCTGCCTCCGAGCTGGGACGTGTATGCGCGCGCCAAGGCAGGCCACGGCCAAGTGTTCGGCGCGTCGCCTGTTCCGTCGCCCGCGGCTGTTCCTGCCGCCCTTTCCGCTGCCCTCCCTGCGCCGTCCGCTCCTGCCGGACCGGCCCCAGGGCAACGCCTGAGCATCGAGGCACAGAACGATGTGCGTTGAACCGCACCGTCGCCTCCATCCGATCGACGGGGAGAGCTGGCCGCCCCGTCGTGGCCCCGCAGACTTGCACCGTGCAAGTCCGGCACGCCCGCCCTGGCCCTGTGAAGCCTCTTTGGGAGCTAACACCGGTATGAACCACACCACCCCTAGCGAGGCTGCAGCCGCCTCCGTCACCCTCGCGCTAGCCGTCGCCGGCACCCGCCTCCGTTCGACCGGCACCCGCCTTGGAGCTGTCGCAACCGGCCTCAAGGACCACGCTGCTCGCTCGCGCGTTGTGGCGCCTGCTGCCCTCGTGACGGCCCTGGTGATCCTTTCGATGCACCCGGCCGCCGCGCAGACCGTCACGGCCGGCGGCGCCGGCTCGCTCAACACCTTCCTGACCAACGTGATGAACCTCATCACGGGCACGACGGGTCAGGTCATCGCCGTGATCGCGATCGCGCTCTCCGGGGTGGGCGCCATGCTTGGCACCTTCTCGCTCCGCACCTTCGGCGGCGTGGTTCTCGGCTGCGCGATCGTCTTCTCGTCCGCGTGGATCGTCGGCCAGATCACTGGTTCTGCCTGATGGCACTGCGCGGGATCACAGTGGACACGCTGTTTCTCGCCTGCACACGCCCTGCCATGTGGCAGGGCGTGCCTATCGAGGCCGCCTGTCTCAATTCCATGGGCACCGTCATGTTCTTCATCATCATGAAGAACCCCTGTTACATGCTGATCGGGGTCGTGCTGCACTACATCGTCCGTACCGTCATCAGCCGCGACTACAACATCTTCGGCGTGGCCCGCCTTTGGGTGGACACCAAGGGACGGGCGCGCAACGCCGCCCGATGGGGCGGCTCGTCGGTCAGCCCGCTTCCTCTCGGCCGCGCTCGTACTGCCCGGGAGGTCCGCATCCATGTTTAGGCTCGGCGCCGTCGCGCGGGAGCGCGAGCCGGATACCTACGTGCCCTTCGTGGGTCATGCCTCGCCCGGCACGCTGTTGCTCGATGATGGCTCTAAGCTGGTCATGATCCGCCTGGGCGGGATCGCATGGGAGACGGCGGACCCGGAGCTGGTCAATGCCCGGCACGCGCAGCGCAACATTTTGTTCCGCAACATTGCCTCCGATCGCATGGTGCTCGCAACGCACGTCATCCGCTCGATGGCGGACCCTGACGAGTATCCGATCGGGGAGTGCCGGAGCGGCTTCGCACGCGAGCTAGACGCGGCCTATCGCGACCGCCTGTTGGATGGCCGGCTCTACCGCAACGACCTGTTCCTGTCGGTTCTCCTGCGCCCGTCGCAGGCAGGCGGCCAGCGCGTGTCTGGCCTGCTCAATCGCCGCCGCCGCGGCGAGCTGAACCGCACGCCCTCGGTGCCGGATATGGAGCGCCTCGAAACAGCCGTGACGACACTGATAGCCGGCCTTGCTGAGTATAAGCCCAAACGGCTCGCCTTGCGGTCGAACGCGCGTGGCGTGGTCTTCTCCGAGATCGCCGAGGCCCTGCGCCTGGTGTTGACCCTGGACCGTATGCCGGTCCCCCTGGTCAATGGCCACTTGGGCGGCGCGATCTATACCGATCGGGTCATCATTGGACGCGAGGCGATCGAGCTGCGCGCTCCTGGTGGCTCGACCTACGCAGCCGGCTTTGGACTGCGCGAATATCCCGCCTCGACCTGGCCCGGCATGTTCGACTCGATTCTGGCTGCGCCCTATTCCTGCGTGCTGACGCAGACCTTCGCCTTCCTCAACAAGCAGGTCGCGCAGGACAAGATGACCCGCAAGCAGAACCAGATGGCGAACGCTTCCGACAAAGCGGCGAGCCAGACGGTCGGGCTCTCCGAAGCCGCCGATCTGTTGCAAAGCAACGCCTTCGTCATGGGCGACCACCACCTGACGCTTGTCGCCTTCGCTGACACTCTGCCGGCGCTATCCGAGGTCGTCGCCCGCGCACGCCGCGACCTGGCGGAAAGCGGCGCCGTCGTGACGCGCGAGGACCTCGCCCTCGAAGCAGTCTATTGGGCGCAGCTCCCCGGCAACATGCGGCTGCGCTCGCGGCCGGGCGCGATCAACAGCCGCAATTTCGCGGCCATGGCATCGCTCCACAATTATCCCCCCGGCCCGGTGCGCGGGCATTGGGGCGAGCCCCTGACGGTGTTCCGCACTACGGGCGGGACCCCCTACCGATTCCATCTGCACGCTTCCACCGCGACAGTGACCGACCTCGGCAACATATTCGTGGCCGGCCCTTCGGGCTCCGGCAAGACGGTTTGGGTCCTGTTCACCCTGGCGCTTGCCGAGAAGCACGGCGCCACCGTCGTATATTTCGACAAGGACCGGGGCGGCGAAATCCTCGCCCGCGCCCTCGGCGGCTCGTATCTCGTGCTGCCTTCGGGCGAGCCCTCCGGCCTAGCACCGCTCAAGGCGCTCGATGCCTCCCCGGGCAACCTGGTCTTTCTGAAGCAGCTAATCACCGGGCTTATCGCCGCCGATGGCGCAGAGCTGCCGCCGGACATGGACCGCCGGCTCGACCAGGGCTTGCGCCAGGTCATGTCGCTCCCGCCTGACCATCGATCCCTGGGAGAGCTGCGCGCCTTCCTGGGACAGGCCGATGCCAACGGTCCTGGCGCCCGTCTCGAAAAGTGGTGCCAGGGCGGATCGCTCGGCTGGGTGCTGGACAACGATGCCGACGACGTGTGCCTCGATGCGCCCTTCCTCGGCTTCGACATGACGGCGGTGTTGGACGATCCTCGCGCCCGCGGTCCAGTGATGGCCTATTTGTTCCATCGAGTAGAGGCGCTGATCGACGGCCGCCGCGTCGTCGTCGCGATCGATGAGTTCTGGAAGGCGCTTGCTGACGAGGCGTTCCGCGACCTGGTCAACGACAAGCTCAAGACCATCCGGAAGCTCAACGGCGTGGTCATCCTCGCAACGCAGAGTCCACGCGATGCGCTGAACAGCCCGATCGCGCACTCGATCATCGAGCAGTGCCCGACGCAGATTTTTATGCCGAACGACAAGGCGGACGAGCTGGACTACCGCACAGGCTTCAAGCTCACCGAGGGCGAGTTCGAGGCCGTGCAGCAGGACCTGGTCCTGCCGAGCGCGGACGGCGGACGGCGTTTCCTGCTCAAGCAGGGCAATATCTCCGTAGCCTGCGAGCTGAACCTGTCGGGCCTCGATGATCTGCGTGCGGTCTTGTCCGGCACGAACAAGACGGTCCCGCTCATGGAGCGACTGATCCGTGAGCTGGGTCCGGAACCGGAAGCCTGGTTGCCGGCCTTCCGGCAGAGATTCCGTCAGGCAGCGGCATAATGATGGGCAGGAGGAAAGAGACGATGCGGATCATACTTTTGGCGGGGTTTGCCGCGGTGACGTTGTTCGCCTCCGGCGCGGCGCACGCGCAACTCCCGGTGGTCGACGGCGCCAATCTGTTGAACACGGCGAAGACGGTCGTCCAGGGCGGGCAGCAGATTGAGCAGCTCGCGGCGCAGCTCAAAAACATGGAGCAGCAGTTGACGACGGCTGAGCAGACCTTCGACTCACTGACACACGCGCCAACCGGCGCCCTCGCTTCGTTCAGCAGCCAGTTCAACGTGACCGCGCTGCGAAACATCATCTCGCAAGACCCCAACACGCTCGGCACGATCATGAATGGCACGACCTTGGGCGCCATGGGGCCTCTCGGTCAGCAATATGCCAGTCAGAACCGCATCTACCAGCCGCAAGCCAGCGACTTTGCGGCGCAGCAGATGACGACAAACGCTAACTCGATAGCGGGCGTCCAAGCACTTGCCAATCAACTGTTCTTCTCGGCCTCGCAGCACATCAACGTCATACAGTCCCTAGAGCAGACTCTGACGGACGCTCCCGACGAGAAGACCGTGGGCGATATACAGGCCCGCATGGCCACCGAGCAGACCTACATTGCCGCACAGCAGGTCCAGGCCCAGGCGGTGCAGACCTTTCAAGCCGCGCAGGTCCGCAACGTCGATGAGCAGAACGCCGAAACGCAGCGCCAGAACATCGACGACGTGCTGGCAGCCGACGCTGCCACGTCCAACGGGAGCTAGGACGTGCGCCACTCTTGCACGGTGCAAGTCTTCACCCTGGCGCTCCTTGCCCTCTCTGCGCCGGTATCGGCGCAGCCTGTCCCACCCGAGGCGCAGCGCACGGTCGAGTTCTACGTCCAGCACCCGGCTCTCCGGTCGCGGGTCAACAGCGCTTGCCTCAACGATCCAGGCCACCTGCGGAACGCGGCGGACTGCTGGAACGCGCACCGGGCCGACTTGGTGGCGTCTGCCCGTCAGACGCACGAGCTGGCGGGTGACAGCAGCGATCCGCGAACTCCCGCCTACTGGACCAAGCGCCCGAACGAGCGACGCTTCACGCTTAACCTCTGCAGCCACATGACGCCTGAGCATGCCCGTGCCGATCCAGCCTGCGCTCCCGCGGCCTCCTCCATCGTGGCAGAACAACAGGCTGCAACTCATTAGACTAGACGGGTAGACAGATGAACGGCTCGGCAATTTTCAGCTACATCTACAACACCATCGAGTCACCACTGCTTGACTCCCTCGGGCAGCTCATGACTGCTTTGGTGTCGTATGCTGCTACGCCCGTTCAAACAGCAGTCATCATCTACATCGCGCTTACCGGCATTCTGATCCTTCGTGGTCATGCCAGTGAAGGCATTGGCAGCTTGGTAAGCCGGGCAATCAAGCTGAGCGTTGTCGTGTGGTTCGCCACCAACGGCGGCGAATATGCCACATGGGTCAATGACTTCTTTCTTGTCAGCCTCCCAAACGACCTGACGCAAGCCGTTTCCTCGTCAGTATCAGGCGGCACGGCTATCAGCGCCAATTCCTTTGATGTGCTTCTGCTCAAGTCCTATGACGCTGGTTTGCAGGTCTGGAAGCTCCTGCACTGGTACGATATCGGCGAGATGATCTTGATCGTCGTGTTTTGGGCGATTGCCATACTCGCCTGTGTGGTGACGTTCGCAATCTGGTTCATCTCTCATATTAGCCTCGCCGTGTTCGTCGCCCTGGGCCCCCTCATGGTGCCCCTCGTGCTGTTCGTCGTGACCAAGCCGATCTTCGAGCGGTGGATCGGTGCGATGATTTCGGCAGTGATAGTTCAGGTCGTCACCGTGATCCTGCTGACGATCACCTTGGAGGTTGAATCGCAGCTTGTGACGCAGCTCGCTGGCTACACTGGGACCAATCCCTTCGACCAGATGCGGACACTGCTGGCAGCCTGCGCCTTCTTCGCCTTTGCCGCCCTGCTCGCTTTCCAGATCCCTGGCTTCGGCACCGCCCTCGCGGGAGGTCTCCACTTCCACACCGGGGCAATCGCGCGGGCGACACTCGGCGTCGCGACCAAGGGTGTGTCCACTCTGGCAAGCAAGGCGGGCGCGATCAGCCAGTCGGCCGATGCCGCCATGTTGAGCGGGGCCCGCTCTGTCTTGCCGCGCATCGGTCCGACGCCTGGCGGGTCACTCTCCAAGGCTTCCACGCCCCGAACCTGAGCCTGCGTGCCGGCCCCTCATAGCTAGGAATCCGCCTGGATTCTGTCTCGACAAAGGAACGCACCGTGACCTTCCGCCGCCTCTCCCTGGCCCTGCTGCTCCCCCTGGCGGTCGCCGCGTGCGACGGCGATCCGCTCCCGATCGCGGCCGGCCCGGTGCGTCAGCTCAATATCGGCCGCTGGACGCCAGGTCCGAATGACCTGGCGGCGCCGCCCATCATGCCCGCCACCAACAACGGAGGCCCGGCATGAACGCGATCGCCAAGCGGGCGCCGGTAGCCGCCTTCCAAGCTCGGCCCGTCGCGAACGACCCCGAACTGCTGGAAGCCTACTTCGCGCAGGTCTCGAGCTACGAAGGTGACCGCCTCAAGGCCGCGCAGCGTAGCACCAAGCTCGCTTGGTCGGTCGCCCTCGCGGCCGGCATCGTCGCCGCCACGGCCTGCATAGCCGTCGCGGGGCTTACTCCGCTCAAGACCGTCGTCCCGGTCGTGTTCCGTGTGGACAACACCACGGGCATGGTCGACCGCGTCTATGACGTGCGTGGCGGCGAGCTCGCCGCCACAGAAGCCGAGCGCCGCTACTTCCTCTGGCAGTACGTGCTTCATCGCCAGGGCTACAACTACCCCGAGGCGCAGCGCGATTTCGATGCGGTCAACCTCATGTCTACCGCGGACGTGCAGCAGCTCTACGCCGACTGGTTCAAGGGGTCGAACCCACAAAGCCCGCAGGTCCTGCTCGGCCGCGGCGGCAGCTCCACCGTCAACTGGGTCTCCACCTCGTTCCTCGGACCCAAGCTGGCGCAAGTCCGCTTCACCCAGCAGGAGCGCAAGGGCGACACCCTGCTCGCGGTAAAGCACATGGTCGCCACCATCGGGTTCGACTTCGCTTCCGGCCCGATCAGCGGCAGCGCGATCAACGTCAACCCGGACGGGTTTCTCGTCACCAGCTTTCATGCCGATCAGGAGAGCCCTCAATGAGGCGCAGCCTAGTCCTCGCCACAGTCGCGAGCTGCGCGCTCGCCGGCCCGGCGCTTGCCGTCCAGACCCCTCACGCCGGACGATACGACTCCCGCGTGCGGGTGGTCGCCTACAATCCCATGAACGTGGTCCGGGTGATCGGCGGCACCTTCGCCAGCACCGAGATAATGTTCGCGCCTGGTGAGAGCATCACGCAGGTTGCCATTGGCGATGCCGACGCCTGGCTTGCCGGCCCTACCGGCAACCTCTTGTTCCTCAAGCCGACTGAGGTCCGGGCGCCGACCAATGCCCAAGTGGTGACCAGGCGGCCGGATGGGTCGTTCCGATCCTACCAATTCGAGCTGGTCGCCCATGCCGGCACGGTGGATGAGCCGGCCGCCGGCGCTCAGTTCGCGATCAACTTTGTCTATCCCGACGACGCTCGACAGGAAGCCGATGAGGCGGACCGCAAGCGGCAGTCCGGCGCCGACGAATTGGTGGCGCAGAACCGGCTTGCTGTCGATTTCTACTATGGCCCCCGGAACTGGCGCTACACCGCGCAAGGCTCAACCGCGATTCAACCGCTTGAAGTCAGTGACAACGGCCGGCTTACTGCCTTCCGCTTCCCCGGCAATATGACCCTGCCGACCATCTACACGGTCGCGACGGATGGGCAGGAAGGCATCGTCCCCTACACCATGCACGGTGACTTAGCCGTGGTGTCCACCACGGCGCGCGAGTTCCGCTTGCGCTACGGGCATGATGTGCTTCGCGTGTTCGACCTGGCCTTCAACCCGATCGGCCAGAACCCCGGCACGGGCACCACCGATGCAAGCGTCGTTCGCACCGTTCGAGGGGCCGGGTCATGAGCGGCGATCTGCCTCAGAACCCGGCTGGCCCGCCGCAGGCGCCACCACCCGGGGCAACCATACTGCCAGGCGAGCGGCACGTCTCCGACGTGGCCGGCAGGTCCAGTTTCAGCCGAAAGCAAGGCGCCATCATGCTGGGCTGCGCCACGGGTGCGGCCGTCGCCTTCATCCTACTCCGGCCGGCGCACAAGCATGTCGATCCGAACGCGATCTCGGCCGACCGACTCCAGGTCCGCCAGGTCACGCGCTACGAGCCTGCTCTACCGCCCCCATCGGTCGTGCCCGCCACCTACTCGTTGCCGCGGCCCGTGGTCCTCGCGCCCGCCTTGCCGGTCACAACGGGACCGGCGGCGCCTTCCTTCATGCAGCAGCTCGGCAACAACAAGCAGCCCGTCGATCCGCTCGCCAAGGCCCGTCATGCCGGGTTGTTCGTCTATACCGGCGGCGGCGCCGGCGGGGCCGGCGGCGGGACGATAGGCGGGCCGGAGGAAGGCAATGGGGCTGCCAGACTGCGCGGCACCGGTCCGAACGAGCTGGCGGCCAAGCTCCAGGCCACGCCTATCACCAGCGTCACCGCAAGCGTTCTGCAACACCAGCCCTATCTCTTGACCGAGGGCACGGTGATCGGCTGCGTGCTGCAGACCGCCATGGACAGCACCCTTCCCGGCTTCACAACATGCATCATACCGCAGGACGTGATCGGCAAGAGCGGCATCACCCTGCTTGATCGCGGGACCAAGATCGTCGGCGAGTTTCACGGCGGCATGACGCAGGGGCAGGACAGGCTCTTTGTCCTATGGACCCGTGCTGAAACTCCGAGCGGCGTCATCATCAACCTCGACAGTCCGGCTGCCGATCCGCTGGGCCGGTCCGGCTTCGACGGCACAGTGGACAACCATTTCTGGCAGCGGTTCGGCGGCGCCCTCATGCTCTCCCTTGTTGAGGGCGGCATCCAGGCCGGCGTGGCCGCGGTCAGTCCGAGCGGGTCGAACTACATCAACACCGGCAACGTCTCCAGCGTCGCCAGCACCAGCCTCGACAACAGCATCAACATCCGTCCGACCCTGCGTAAGAATCAGGGCGAGCTGGTGAGCATTTTCGTCGCTCGCGATCTCGATTTCTCTACCGTGTATCAGGTCGCCGCTACCTACCTCGCTCCTACCGATCTCACGGGAGCCGTTCGTTGAGACGCGGCGAGCGGACCCTGAGACTCTTGCTCGCGCCGATCGCCGCCGACCTCGCGGACGACGCCGTGACGGAGGTCGTTATCAATCGACCGGGTGAGGTCGGCATCGAGCGTCGCGGCGGCTGGACCTGGCGCGATGTGCCGGAGCTGACATTCGATCGGCTCGACGGCATCGCCGTCCTGTGCGCTGCCATGTCCTCCCAGGATGTCGGACCGGACCGCCCCCTATGCGGCTCGATGCTGCCGGATGGGCAGCGTGTGCAGATATGCCGGCCCCCCGCCGTGGAGGCCGGCACGGTCAGCCTCACGATTCGCCGTCCGAACAGCTTCTCGCCCTCTCTCGCCGTTCTCGAGAGTGGTGGACTATTCGCACATACCATGGACGCGCAGCGCCGCCCGCACCCTGCCGATGACGAGCTATGCGAGCTGCACCGCGCCAGGGATTGGCGGCGCTTCTTCGCCCTCGCGGTGCGGTCCCGTAAGACCATGCTCGCCAGCGGCGACACCGGCTCCGGCAAGACCACCGTCGCCAAGGCGCTGATCCAGGAAATCCCTGACGATGAGCGTCTTGTCACGATCGAGGACGCCGCCGAGTTCAACCTGGCGCGGCGTAACGTCGTGCCGCTGTTCTACTCCAAGGGTGACCAGGGGCTCGCCAAGGTCCGCTCCGAGGAGCTAATCGAGGCGGCACTCCGGATGCGGCCCGATCGCGTGTTGATGCAGGAGCTGCGCGACGGCGCTGCGTTCTCCTTCATCCGTGGCGTCGCTGCGGGCCATCCGGGCTCCATCACCACCCTGCACGCCGGCAGCGCGGCCGGCGCCTTCGACGCCCTACGCCTCATGGTCAAGCAGCACGAGGCGGGCAGGCACCTGGCGGATCCCGACGTGCGCGCCTTCTTGCGCCAGCTCGTCGACGTGGTGATCCACTGCGAGAAGCGCCGCGACGGCAGCCGGGGCATCCGTGAGGTCTGGTTCGACCCCGACGCCAAGCTCGCCTCGCCCGCCCCCATCCTCGTCGCTGCCGAGTAGAGGCCACCATGATCGACCTGGCCGAATGGCCGCTCCCCGCTAAGGCCGCCCTCGCCACCCTCGGCGCCGCGGCGCTCGTCGCCCTCTGGTCGGTGCTCGCATCGACCATCTTCCTGGCCGGAACCGGCTTGATCGGTCAGCACCACGGCCTGCCATTCGCCGACTGGTGGCTGTACTGGTGGTTCTACGGTTTCCAGCATCCTGCTGTCGGCCTATGGCTCAAGCTCTCGGCCGGCGTGGCGATCGGCGTCCCGCTGCTGCTGTTCGGCATCGCCGTGGCTCGCAAGGGCCTGCCGGGCAGCAACCGCCTGCTGCACGGGTCCACCCAATGGGCCAGACGGGGCGAGCTGCGCGAGAACGGCCTGTTGGCCGGCTTCGGGGGCCTCTACCTCGGCAAGCTCGGCTCCCGCCGCTACCTGCGCTTCGACGGTCCTGAGCACGTCGCTTGCTACGCTCCTACCCGCTCGGGCAAGGGCGTTGGCCTGGTGATCCCGAACTGCCTGCTGTACGAGGCGAGCTTGGTCTGCCTCGACGTGAAGAAGGAGAATTGGGCGGCCTCGGCCGGCATCCGCGCCAGGGCCGGTCAACGGGTCTATCTGTTCGACCCTTTGTCTCCGGACGGTCGGACAGCTCGATACAACCCGCTGAGCTATGTCCGACGCGGCACCATCGACGCGATCGATGACATACAGCGCATCGCGGGCATGCTGTTCCCGGAAGAACAGGGCAACGGCAAGTTCTTCTCCGATAGCGCCAGGTCGGCCTTCATAGGTGCTACTGCCTACCTTGGTGAGACCGAGGGCTCCAATTTTTCCCTCGGCTCGGTCCTGCGGCTTTTCACCAGGACCAGCGCCGCCCCCGAGATGCTTGAAGCGATGAGCGAGCGGGCCTTTCAGGGGAAGCCCTATTCGGAGCCGTGCATGACGGCTCTGGAGGACTATCTATCCGGCAATGCCGATACCGTTGCCGATATTCGCAAGACCGTTACCTCGAAGCTCAACCTTTGGATCAACCCAAGAATCGATGCAGCAACTTCGGAGAGTGACTTCGATCTCCGGGATTTGCGGCGTCATCTTTGTGCGATCTATGTTGGCGTGACACCGGACAATATCGCCCGGCTTCAACCATTGCTTTCTCTATTCTTTCAGCAGCTTGTCGATCTAACTGTTCAAGTGCTGCCACAGTTTGACCCGGAGGCAAAGCACCAGGTGCTGATGCTGCTGGACGAGTTCCCCTTGCTGGGGCCGATGCCGGTCCTGGCGAACGCCTTTAGCTACGTCGCGGGCTACAATATTCGCATGATGCTGGTGATGCAGAGCAAGGCGCAGCTCCGCGATCCCGACCTGTACGGCCCTGACAAGGCGACCGCGATCCTCGACAACTGCGGTGTGGAGGTTGTGTTCGGCACTAAGAACCTCGAGTTGGCGAAGGAGCTGAGCGACCGCCTTGGCAATGACACCGTAAGCGGTGTCAGCCGGTCCGGCCCGCGGTTCTGGAGCGCGTTCCGGTCCAAGGCCGCGAACCAAACCGAAAGCGATCAGGCCCGCCCGCTGCTGCTGCCGCAGGAAATCCTCATGCTCAAGAAGCGGGAGGCGATCGTGCTGCGCGCAGCCATGCACCCCTGCAAGGTCCGCCGCATCCGCCATTTCAAGGATCGCTTCTTCACGCGCCTTGTCATCGCCCCTCCGTCCATACAGCCGATCGAGGTCATCAATCGCGTTCGCCGCGTCCCGGATCAGAAGGCAGGCGCGCAGCCGACCGCGGCCTCTGGTGCCACTCCTCCCGCAGCAGCGACCCAGGAAGCCAGCCCGGCACCGACGACACCAGCTCCGGTCAAGAAAGCGGCTGGCCGGGACAAAGCGAAGCCCAAGGCGCCGATCGGCGAGGTCTGCGAGGAAATGGGCGCCCTGCCTGCATCAGGCTCTACCAGTCAGCCTGCCGCAAGCCTGTCAGCAAACCCAGCGCCGGAGCCGGCGCCGGCTGACACCCCCACGCTGCGTCCGCATCAAGCCAATGGCCTCGTGGCCGGCTTGATGGGTACGAATGTGGACCTGAGCCAGTACGCCCTCAAGGACGGCAAGGCGATGCTCGCTTCGCTCCTTGATGGTGTGCCGACCGTCGAATCATCGAAACGAGGAAGGAGCGCCGCCGCCTGATGACGATGAACACGCAACTGGACAACGTGGACGTGCTGATACCGCGCCGATTTCACGATGCCCAAAACGCCGCCGCCGCGGCAATCCGCTGCGATCTGGCGGCGCTGATCGAGGCGCTACCCATGGCCCCGACCACCCTTACCGCGTCCCTGGCCGACGCGGATGCGGAACAGGGTCGCGCCTGGCTCGCGGCCGTGGTTCGCGCCCTTCCCACACAAGCCGATATGGAGGCCGGATATGGCACTGCTTGACCGCATAAAGGATGCGACCAAGCCGACGAACACCGTCGAGGAAGTGAAGCAGCGGCAGGATCAGGCACCCCCCCCAGACTTGCACCGTGCAAGTCCGGCGGGGCCATCGGTCGCCCCCCAAGGCGAGGCCAGGAAGGCCGCCAGCGAGGCTAAGGCCCCGGCCTACGCAGCGGAGCCGGAGGCTATCAGGCGGGCCTACTACGTCGAGGAACAGGGCTCCCAGCGGCGCTACTACGATGATTATAAGAAGACGGCGCTCGCGATTCGCGCCGACGACACCGCCATCAGCAGCAAGCGCGAGGACCTAACCACCATCCGCGCCATCCTGACCCTGGCCGAAAGCCGGGGATGGCAGGAGGTAAAGGTCAACGGGTCTGCGGAATTCAAGCGCGAGGCGTGGATCGAGGCAGCAGCGCGCGGCATCACCGCCCAGGGCTACAAGGCAAGCGATGTCGACCGGCAGGAGGCCGATCGTCGCCGCGCGGAGCAAGGCCCGTCTGTCCGCCCGCCGCCGCAGGCACCGGAGGGCAACGAGGTCCGCCAGGCGGCATCACGCGCAACCCCTGCGCCCTCTCCCGCAAGCCCCACGGTGCTGACGCCGACGCCCCAAGCTCCGGCGCAACAGGCACCCTCGACCGAGAAACAAGCTCCCGGCTCGCCCACGCCGCGGCCGCCCGTTGCCGAGAGGCCGGAGGCTGGCCCCAAGGTGGAACCCAACGCTGCGCCTGCACAGCAGGACCCCGCGTCGCCGAAGGTCGATCATCGCAAGGCGCTTCGTGAGGCGACAGCCGAGCTGTCGCAGGACGGGCGGCTCGTTCTGGCGGCGGTATCCGGGAAAATCGACCGGGAGATCAACAGGGTCGGCAACGAGGGCAAGGCCGAGTTGAAGGCGTACTTTGCCACTGAGCTGTTGAAGAAGGAAAGGGCCGAAGGGCCGGTCGTCCTCTCCCCCGAGCTGAAGCGAGTCGCCGCAGCGCCCGAGCCGGCACAGCAGCAGAAGGCGGCTGAGCCGGAGCGTCAGCCGGAGCGCCAGGTCGAGCGTCAGCCCGAGCGGCGCATCGAGCCCGAAGAACCCCGCCGCACCCGTAGGCGGTAGGGACCGATCTCGGATGGCGGATGAGGACGTATGGCGTCTCCCGCACACCGGGAAAGGCCAGGACGTGAAAATCAGGGGGAGCGGGTCATCCCGCTCCCCCTCTCTTTCATCGGCAGCGAAGGCCAGGCTGCGCCGGATCGTCAACCGGACGCCCGAAGTCGTGGTGAAGATCACCGGCCGGTCGCGCGGGATCGTTCACCTCAAGCAACACCTCGACTACATCACGCGCAACGGACGCCTCCTGGGCGAGACCCAGGACGGAACCAAGATCGCGACGCGCGCCGACGTGCGCGAGCTGCACGATGACTGGCTCGTGGCGAACGCTCTGACCGAACGTGGCAAGCCTAACCCGAAGGCGGCCCAATCGGTCGGCGTGATCCTGTCCATGCGGGCCGGCACCCCGCCCGATCGCCTCCATGAAGCGGCGCGCACCTGGGCTCGCGAAAGCCTGCCCAACAACGACTGGCTGATGGTCCGGCATGAAGACAAGGACCACCCGCACGTCCACGTCACGGTCAGGGCTGTAGGGTATGACGGGCGACGCCTCGTCACCGGCCCGGCCGATCTACAGAGATGGCGGGAGACGTTCGCGCGCGAGCTGCGCCGGCACGGCATCGAGGCCGAAGCGACGCCTCGCCAGGCGCGCGGCGCTGTACGCCGGTCCGACCGCCCTGCTCTCCACCGACTGACGGAACGAGGCACCGAGCCGAACGTCGTCAAGCGCCGGACCATGGAGGCGGTCCGCGACGCCTCTCCTGCGCGCTCGCAGAAGGACCCTGCCTGGGAACGCGCGGTGCAGCAGCGGCAGCAGAAAATCCGGGATACATACCTGGCACATGCCTCGACCTTGGAAGGCGGCGACGGAGCCGATCGGCGTCTCGCGCTCGATCTTCGGGCCTTCGCTGCCGGACTGCCTGTGCCACTCTCCAGGCGTCAGACCCTCGCGGCGAGCCTACGGCCGGCGCAGCCTCAGCAGGAGCCTCGCCGCGACCCTCTCGCCAGCCCGATAGGGGAGCCCGCTTCCTACGGGCCGCCCGGTCCCTCCGGCGAGCAAGTGCCAGCACCCGGCGATCAGGGCAGACAGCATCGTCGGCGCTGAGACCTCTCGGCCGCCATAGTCGAGCCTGGCTATGCCTGCCGGCGCATGGTCCGTCGACCATAGCCGATCCTGGCTATGCGGCCTCGAAAACGAGCTGTCCCACATAGTCGATCCCGGCTATACTGCAGGCTGTCGTCCACCGGTCGCTCTGTGGGAGCCAAGCATGCCTGCCTTCCCGATTGTCGATCGCTACCGCGCTGAGCTGCGCGCCATGCCGTTCCCTCGCATGGACGATGCGGGGATGGTCGATCTGCGCCGCCGCGGTGCAGACGCACACCAGAGCAGCGCGATCGAGGGTATCCACCCGACGCCGGAGCTGGAAGCCTTGTTCACCATGCTCCTTGAGGAGCGCGTGCCCCCGGACGTGTCCGACCCCTACGTGCACCGCTATGTCATGGAGCGGATCGTGGCTGCGGATCGGGCGCAGGCGATGCGTGAGGCTGTCTAGGCCGGAGTGCGGTGGCACGCGGCCCGGTCGATGACCCCTACGTCTATCCCGGCACCCTCACTCTCAAAAACAAGCTCGGCATCACCGATGCGGGCCTGCTGCGCGCCGCCGAGTATGCTTATACGCGGCAGCGCACGGCGGATGCTCCACCGCTCCCGTTGACGCCGGACGGCTTCAAGGCGACCCACAAGCACCTGTTCGGAGACGTATTCCCCTGGGCCGGCCAGGTCCGAACCGTGGGCATCACCCATCCCAGACATCAAGAGCCATTCGCCTTCCCGCACCTCATCGAGGGCTCGCTCGCCAAGCAGTTCCGCGAGCTGGCGGCCAACGGAAACCTGGTCGGGCTCGATGCGGCCAGCTTTGCCGAGAAAGCCGCTCACCACGTCGGGGAACTGAACGCGATCCACGCCTTCCGGGATGGAAACGGCCGGACGATGCGGCTCCACCTGAAGCAACTCGCGGCCGGCGCCGGCCATGATCTCGACATCGCCCGCCTGCCAGGAAAGGCATGGAACGACGCCTCGGGTGTCAGCTTCCGCACCGCCGATCCCCGCCCGTTGGCCGCGGTGATCGTCCAGGGCCTCGGCTCGCGCGAGCGCCCGGAAGTCGAGGCCGCGCAGGCGGCGGCGACCCTCTCGCCGGATGGCCTCCTTGTCTATGCGGCGCTCGCCGAGAAGATCGACCGGGAGATGGTCAAGCTGACGCTTGGCGACAAAGCCGAGATGCGGCGCTTCGTGGCTGACGAGCTGGTCCGCCGGGAGGCTCGGGAGGGCCCGGTCGTGCTCACGCCGGAACAACGTCAGCTTGCCGCCGCGCCGATCGCGCCGACGCCGGCACCTGGTGCCGACGTGGTTAAGCCGGAGCTGCCTAGTCCGCCGGACAGGAATCGACGGCGATAGGCATGGCCACCATAGCCGGACCCATCTATGCTGCTGCGCATGGGATACCTCGGCAGCAAGGCGGCCTCCGGGGCCTATCAGGCGATCATCGCCCTGATGCCGCCGCACGATACCTACGTGGACCTGTTCGCGGGGTCAGGCGCCGTGCTGCTGCGGAAGCCGCCGGCCGCCCGGTCCTACGCCGTCGATCTTGACCGCGCCGCGCTCGACCGGGTGCCCGACGACTTCCCCGGCCTGGTGAAGCACCATGGCTGCGCCTTCCGCTTCATAGACGACTTCAACTATGCCAGATCCGGCCGGACACTTATCTATGCCGACCCGCCCTACCTGCACGCGACCCGCACAAGCTCGAAGCGGTATCGGCACGAGCTGACCGACGACGACCACCGGGCCCTCCTGCAACGCCTCATGCTGTCTTCAGCCTCCGTGATCGTCTCGGGCTACCCGTCTGATCTCTACGACTTCATGCTGTCGGGATGGCCCTCGGTGTCGTTCCAGGTCATGACACGCGGCGGACCCCGCACGGAACGGCTCTGGTTCAATTTCCCGCCCGGCTCGACGGTGCAATGGGCAAGCTACGCCGGCCGGGACTTCACCCATCGGCAACAGATCAAGCGCAAGGCGGCACGCTGGGCGGCGAAGTACCGCGAGCTGCCACCCTGCGAACGGCTGGCCGTCCTCGCCAGTCTCCTGGAAGCCGATGCGGTTCCTGGTGATCGCGCATAGGTGGATCCGATTATGGCGACGTCAGCATATGCCGGGCCGACCATGTCGAGACCGAAGGCGCCTATAGGCCCTCAAATCGTCTATTCGAGCGATCGGGCCTGAATTACGGTTCTTTGAGAGACAGGTCGATCTTTAGAGCTGATCGGATTCGATCGTAGCCTCTGCACTGCGTTGAAGTGGACAAGCCATTTTGATCAGGTTCTCGCTGCAATGGCCGTCAGAATACGATTTTCAAATTGGCTTGTGCAATTTGATCGATTGATTTGACGTCCCACGTCAAAGTCCCCATATTGTTTTGCAGTGGTTTGGGGGCCACCATCCACGATGAACCCCCGCCCCAAACGGCTCGGCTATAGGTGATGCAAGGCCATCAGGGCGGCTGCAACCGCGCTGATGAGCCCTGCCACCGCCCTAATCAGGACGGCGGCCTGCTCAACCGTAAGCCTTCTCGGTCTGTCGGACATACCGACCTCCCTCGAAGAACAGGCTCCAATAGGCGCCCTACGGCTCCGAGGACCGCGAGCCTGTGTGAGGAGCCGCATCCTGGATATGGAACCACAATCGCTCGAAGGCAATGCGGGTAGAGATTCTGTGTCAAATCTGACACACTGAGGGGTCAGGCTCGGAGTGATGACCTATAAGGCTTGCTCGGCCGATAGGCGGCGACGCTTCCCGTTTCTCTGTCCAACCCTCGCCACGGAGCAAGATCGAGCGGCTGTCCCGGTCGAAAGACGGCGAGTGGTATCCCAGCCTGGTCGAGGGCAGCACGGACGAGCTTGTCGCGATGACGGCGCTCTGGGCGGTCGTGGCTGCTGTCGTTCAACTCGACAACCAGCGTTACGCGGCCCGCCTGGTCGATCACGGCGAAATCTACGCTCTTGGAACCGAGACGGTTGCAGGTGGTGCGCCACCTGGCGCGGTTTCCATCCCTGACTGATAGCATGTCGAGCAACCGGACCTGCGGGCAAAGCCGATGCGTCTTGGGCAGTTGGCGGGCGAGCTGGTCGATCGCCGCCTTCTCCCAGCCGCTGAGCAGCGGCTTGGCGTGGACTGTCCCCGCGGGCAGCGGGAGCGCGTCCATGTTGCGCGGCGCCGTCCCTGGGCGCCCCGACCGGGCCACATAGGCCAGGGCGAGGAAGACCAGCACGCCGATCCCAAGCCATACCTTCACCGCGTCTGCATCTAGCATGGTCCGCCCCCGACTTGCACCGTGCAAGTCCTGTCCATCCAAGCGCCTGCCCTAGCGCACAACGTAGTCCCGTCCGCCGATTGGCTCGGCGTCGCTGATGTTTCGGAAGTGTGGAGACCACCAGAACGCTCCGGAGGCTCGCACCTTCATGTGTCCGCGGACCATGTGGCTGACCGCGGCGCTTCTTGCGTTCCGGTCGAAGGGTACCTGCCCTCGCAAGGCATGACGTTCCTCTCGGCTCAGGTTCCAGTGAACCGGCCGGGCATTCATGAGCGGCGGCTTCCCTGACCTCGCCCGCTTCCTGTTGAGGCGTTCCAAGTCTTCTGCTTCGCCGACGAGAAGCGGAGCGTTGCGAGCGGTCAGCAGCAGCGCGAACGAAAGCGCCATCCATCCTAGATGCCACGCCGCTTCCTGGTATCCGGCCAGGTCCTGCTGCGGCAAATCGGGCCGGGTTGTCCGGATGAAGGCACCAGCGGGAGAGAACACGAGATCGCACGGGTAGAGCACAACCGCTATTTCCTCGGGGTTGGGCACCACGTCACCCGGCCGAATCAGAGAGCCGATCCGATTCCGGGTGATGAGGCGATTGCACACCTCGCCGGAAGCATCCCTCCAGAGAAGGATGCCGAACTGGCTGGCGGCGTCACCCCGGCCGGCGAACACCTCGTGAGGCGAGTACTCGATCCAGCAAGGATCATGCGGAAGCCGAAGCCCCTGGACGACCGCCGGCATCAACCTGTCCGGCTCCGGGGTCCTGAGCGTCAGCTTGACCACCTCGGGGGCGAGGACGAAGCGTCCAGCCTGGGCGATCAGGGCAGCCGTTTCTTTCCACCCGGGCCGGGGGTCGTCTTGGGCCATGGTGAAGAAGCGGTTGGCGAGCGGGCTTATCATCGTCCTATCCGTTGTCCGCTGCGGGCCCGTCATCGGCAAACCTGGCCGGCCGGCGGCGAGGGCGAAGACGCTGCTTCTCCTTGGCCTCGTTCTGACGCGCCAACTCGCGCGCCTTCATGCCAGGTTGCGCGGTCGGCCGCTGCGCGTCTGGCAAGCCCCAATAGTCGAAGTTCCCGGTGTAGATCGCCATAAGCCGGCGCAACTCGACCCGTAAAAGCTCTGCCCCCTCGCGGGCGGCATCGCCCTGACCTGGCGGATACTCGCCCGCCAGGACGGCCACGTTCATGGCCCGCGCAAGCTGGTTCAAGTTGTTGCCGACCCGCCGGACCTCCATGCCTATCTCGCGCAGCTCGGCAGCTTCAGGATCGTTCCACTGCGGCCGACGCCCAAGATGCACGATCGCCAGGCTCCGCAGCCAATTGGCCGGGGTGGTCCGTCGCGCCTGGGCCGCACGAAGCAGCGCAACGCGCTCTGCGTCCTTCAAGCGGACACCAATCTGTCGGGCGGTCGCGCCCAACGGCAAGGAAGGCTCGACGCCATCAACGGCCTGGAGGATCAGCCGGCGCAACGCCGCTGAGGCGCCGCCCTCCGTCCCACGGGCCCAAGCCTTGAACCGGGCGGCCAGATCACCTGGCACCCAGACCGACAGCAGCTCTTGCCCGTTTCGCCCACCCATCCCAACACCGCTGTAATACTCCGCTACCAACAAACATATCCCGCCCTAGTCCTCCTTCCTATAGCTGTGGTTAATGAAATCGGTCGGGCAGGAGAAAAAGAACGTGCGGTCAGGCGAGGCCAAACTTGCACCGTGCAAGTCTATGAAGGCCGGGCCTAGTCACTCCGCATGGTGCAACCGACACCGCCAGACTTGCACCGTGCAAGTCCGAAGGGCCAATCCCGGAGCTGCTAAGCCCTCAAGCCCCGTGCTCTCTCAAGCCCGGATGCTCGGCTACGATCCGGGTGATCGTCGGCGGGCTCACCTTCCAAAGCCTGGCCGCCTCGGCTGCGGTAGAACGACCGGAGACGACATCCTCCGCGATCTTCCGTCGCTGCTGCGGGTTCAGCTTCGGCCTCCGACCCCCGACCCGGCCCTCGGCTCGTGCGGCGTCCAAGCCCGCCTTGGTACGCTCAACGATCAGCTTGCGCTCGTAGTCTGCGAAGATCGTGCAGACATGGAAGAACATCTCCCCTGCCGGCGTTGTGGTGTCGATGCTCTCGGTCAGGGACGAGAACCCTGCCCCCGCCTCCTTGATCCTGCTGACGATCCGAAGCATGTCCGGCAGAGAGCGCGACAGCCGATCCAGCTTCCAGACCATGACCACATCGCCCGTCCGTAGCTGGTCGAGCATCTTCTGTAGGCCCGGTCGATCCCATCTACCGCCGCCAGCCCGGTCCTCGAAGAACCGTTCAACCCCCGCCCTATCCAGACCCTGCCGTTGCAGCTCGGGCGTCTGGCTGTCCCCCTTCGAGACCCGCAGGTAGCCGAGTTTCATCGAAAGCCTGTCCACCCTCGACGTTGAAGCTGCGTCGGCCCTCGATCCACATCGGCCGCCCGATCAGCGCGAAGCTGTTCAATCAGCTCCGGAAGTAAGGTCGCGTAGGGGCCCATATGCTTTGCCAGCTCATCGGCCGTCAGGCACTCCCTTACGCTTGTTCCGATCCACAACAGCACTGGATCGGCGTCACCGACCGGCTCGCTCCGCTGAGCTATGCCGAAGAACGTCATTAGGGGATTGTCCCAGCCGCAATGAACGATGACCCCTGTCATCGAGGACGGGACGCTGTGCCTGCTGCTCATCGGGTGCGTTCCCTGGCTATGACGCCAACAGATGCGGACGCCACTGTACCACCAAAGCCTCGAACTCCGCACCGAGGCCGTATGAAGTTGGATACTCGTGATTGGCAGCGATGAACGCGGCGACCGCCAGCATGTCGTGGGCGATCGTATCATCCACCGCCCATAGGTCGGTCAGGTCCCACCCGCCACAGTCCCCGGCGTTCCACCAGGCCAGCAGGAAATTGGCCGCGTAGCGGCACTGGTGGGTGTTGCCGCGGGCGAGGTCAAGCAAGCGACGAATCGCCGCGGCGAGGCCAGTATCGGGAAGCTGGGTTGCACTCATCCTACCACCTCCAAAAACGGTCGTTTGTGGAACGTCGGCGATTACCCTCCCCTCTTCCCACTTGCATCCTTCCGCAAACCCATAACACAAACGCCGCGATGCGTAATAGGTTTTCGGAACTCTGTAAGGTAAGGGGTTGAGGTAGCCCTGATCTTTGTTCACTGTCCGTTCTAAAGTGACAAGAGCAGCCGGTTATGGGCCACAACACCTCCCCTCAAAAGGCCGCTGCATATGTCAGGCAGCAGCTCCTATCTGCCTATTCCGACTGGCACCTGATCGCGGACTGCGACCGATGCTCAAGGCGGGGGATGGTCCTCGTAGCCACCTTGGCCCGCCGTAGGCCCGAAATCACCGTGTCCACGGCCCTCGCTCGCCTCCGCTGCGCGATCTGCTCGAAGGCACCTAGCGCGGTTCGGTTTGAACGGGATGGCCGCGCTGTCGTCATCGCCGGACCGGGGAGCTACTAGCTACCGATCCGAACCTCCGGCGGCGAGGTCCAGAGACCCATCGGAGGGCTGATCAACGCGGCCTCGCCCGCACCGCGATGGCTTCCGCACGTCCAGACTGGTCCTTGTCGACTGGTGTAGCCGAACGATGCCGTGACACCGCAGATGGAACAACCATGAACAGGCACCACGACAACGGGAGCCACGGTGGCAGAGTCGCGGATGGGAAAGCCGTCGTCATCGACAAAACTTGGCGGCTCACCTGGCGAACCCCCGTTCATGGACGAGGTCCATCATTCGATGAAGGTATGAATCCCCTGGGGTCAGGGCAAAGCTGAGCGTTCCAATCCTTCGCCTCCGGGACCAAGCGCACGAAGTCGCTGCCGCAGCTCGTCGCCAGGTCGTGCAGCCGCGCGGCTAGAACCTCGCCGCCCGTCCCCTGGTCAGTCGCCGCCACGAGCTGCGCGTGCCGTGGTAAGAACCCACGCAAAGCGGCCTCCGTCTCTGATCCGAACCCTCCACCCGT
Organism: Lichenicola cladoniae; assembly: GCF_013201075.1. Taxonomy (NCBI): domain Bacteria; kingdom Pseudomonadati; phylum Pseudomonadota; class Alphaproteobacteria; order Acetobacterales; family Acetobacteraceae; genus Lichenicola; species Lichenicola cladoniae. The sequence goes on from NZ_CP053714.1 coordinate 23,832, forward strand.
GGACGCATAGAGCGTCCCTTCTCTCCATCTCTCGATGCTCCCCAAGCTCATGGCGTCGATCGCGCTCTCGGTGACGACGAGCCTGTCAGCGACAGGCGGGTGTCCCAGCCAGAACAGAGACTTGGTGCCGCCTTTCGCGAATCCCTTGTAGTAGGGTCCACGCATTTCCCATCCGGTGATCCGGCCGGACGCGGCCTGGTGTTGCGCCCACATCGTTCCATGCACCCCCTCGCGCAGCGCACCGACCTTCGCGGCGCGATCGACGGTCGCAGCAGGGAGGCCGCGTTGCTCGGTCAGGTAATCCCATGCCTGCGATCCCGGCTGCAGGTGTCTCGCCTCGTTCCATAGCCTCTCCCCGTCGATCGCCACCACGGCCGCGCCCTGGCGCAACGGCAGCAGCTTGGGCGCGATGCCGGCAAGCGGCCGAAGGTTCTTGCGGGCGTGCCCCAGCGTGCCGCCCCATACGTGCTGAGCAAGGGCGATCACGTCCCCCCGTCTGTCATTCAGGGGATCGAACCATCCCTTGCCTTCATGCGTGACGATCACGATGCGGCCCGACCCCTGCCGGTACTTCACCGCACGCCGGCTGCTTTCTGCGGCGTCCATTGCCCAGCCGCCACGCTCGAGGACGGTGCGGCAATCGACACGCTGCCGCAGCTCGGCCAGCTCGTCTTGATCTGTGGTCATAGCCGCCTCCAGCTCGGACCGTTGCGGTCATCGAAATGCTCTGGGTCAATCCATACCGCTGCCCTTGAATAGACCGCCAGCAGCAGGGCGCACACGAACACGACCAGCCCTGCCCGACCTGCATCGAGCCAGTGATGGCCCCAGGCAAATACGATCGCCGCCCCAAGGCCGCCTATCATCGCCAGCAGCAGCGGGAACATGATGAAGGGCCTGAGAAGCCGCAGCACCACCACCACAGGCACTCGCACGGCCGCACTGAGCACGACGGCGACGCCGTAGGCTGCCCGCCCCCCGACCGAGGCCAAGCCTCGATCGGGGCCACGAGTGGAAGAAGGGACAGGCGCGTCGCGCATCGGCTTCCCCTTGGGGTCAGTCCACGTCCACGGGTCGAAGGTCCGAGAACTTCGCTGCAACCTCCTCGCCGTCCACGTCCAGCAACGCCATGCCCTTCCTGCCCGCCCGCCGTTCGGTGATCAGAAGCCCGCGCCGGCCATCGGTCAGCTCCATCACGAACTCCGGAAATCCGGGGGGCTGTGTGGTCTGCTCCTGTGCCGCTGGCGCCTTGTCTGGTGAACGTGTAGCCGGGGCAGGGGGGGAAGGAACCGGCTGCGCCGGCGCCCTCTCCCTTCGCGCTGCCGGCGCTACAGGCGTTGCGGGCTCATCTTCCCGCACTGGCTGCACCGGAGGCGTGACCGTTAGAGGAAGCTCCTGCCTGGTGGGCTCCGGCGCCGCCTTCACCTGGTCCTCGCGCCGCAGGATCACGCTTCCGGTCACCTTCCCCGTGATCGCTTCGATGATCCGGCGCGCGTCGGTGATGGTGATGTAGGTGCCCTCGTCCGGCAACTCCTCCTCTACCTCGGCCGGGTGCTTCTCCCATGCGCGGGACAGGTCGTAGAGCGCCCGCATATCGGCGCTATCCAGGCGATCCCGCAGACACGCCGGAAGCTTCTCGGCCGACCGAAAAGCGGCGACCTGATACTCCTTGATGTTGCACACGACCGCGATCTGCTTGACGGTCATCTTGTCAGCGAACAGGCGGTTGACCACGGCTGCCAGGTCACTGTTCGACAGGCCGGTGCGGGCCTGGTTCTCGATCACCTGCACGGCAAGCGTAGCCTGGTCCTTCGGAACCAGCACCGCAGGGATAGTCGTCACTCCGGCCAGCCGCGATCCCCGCAGGCGACGCGCACCGAAAACGAGGGCGTAGCCTCCCTCCTCGCGCTTGCGGACGCCGACAGGGGACAGCACCCCTACAAGCCGGATCGTCTCGGCCATCTGCTCAAGCTCGGTCTCGCTGAACACCTTTCGAGGCTGGTCCGGGTCTTCCGCAATCTGGTCGAGCGGCAGGTGCAAGGGCTCGCCACCCTTCGTTGTGCCGGCCTGCTGGCGCAGGCCCGATAGAACGCCAGCCCCGAAGCTCTGCTTGACGGCGGGGGCTTTACCCATGGGACAGCTCCATCATTCTCTCGACATTGGCGAACACGCCACGGATTTCCTCGCTGGCGTCGCGGGCGGACTGCCCCTTCATCTGCCAGACCGGGATGCGCTCGCTTGCGGCCCTGGCGAAAACGTCCCGCTTGCCGACAACCCCAGGGAACAGCAGCCCTCCGATCTCCTCGGCCAGCCCCTCGAACAACGTCCGCTCCCGCGGGCTTCTTCGGTCGAACTTGGACGCCAGCAGCCCAAGGAACGTGGGCTCATCCCGGCCATAGTGCTGAGACACGCCTTTGATGGCCTGCAAGAGCCGCTGAACCCCGGTAATCGAGTAGTCGCCCAACTCGATAGGTGCCAGCACCGCGTCGGCAGACAGCAACGCGGCGAACGTCCGCAGCCCCAGCAGCGGCGGCGTGTCGATGATGCAAAAGTCGTAGTCGTCAGCGTTCGCCGCTATGCTCTGGCGGAAAGTCTCGATTGCCGTCTGCTCCGCGCGCTCGGCGTCGAATAGCTCCGCGGTGGCACCGGCAACGGTGAAATGTCCCGCGCGCGGAATCTTCGTCGGCTCGTTGAACAGGGAGACCGCATCTACGCCCGATAAATTGGCCTCAAGCGTGTAGGAAAGGTTCGCCTGTTGGTCCAAGTCCAGAACGAGGGTCCGATACCGCTCCGCGAAGAACCAAGCTCCATGAAGGGACAGGGTGGTCTTGCCGACGCCGCCTTTTTCGTTGAGCACGACTAAGGTTTTCACTTCCGATCCTTTCGGCCTGATCGGCCTGGCCTGCGGTCAAGTAAATCGGTCGCCGGCACGTCCAGCCCCGCCAGCTTCAAGCCCTTCATCACCATCCCGCGCACCGTCGTCTGCTCTTGAGCCGCGCGGACCTTCAAGGCTACGTGCAAACTCGCCGAGACGGGGAACGAGACAGTCACCGTGCGCTCCACGGGCCGCTGCTCGGCATCGGGTGAGGGCATCGCGTCGCGCGCTGACTGCCTCGGCATCGGACGGCTCTCCTATGAAAACGATCCTTTCTCACACAACACCTCTCGATAAACAACACCGCCTTTGAAGATACTAAAACAGCATGTTGTTTAACGCAACATGATTATGCGTGTTGGATGAATTTTCTTGCCACGCGCCTCACACTCAGAGCCTCTTAGACTTGCACGGTGCAAGTCCGGGCGAACCGCTGTCAGTCCATGTAGCCGTCCGGGTACTGCGTCCGGCTATGGTCCCGACAGCTCGGGCAGGGGGTCAGATGGACGCTCTCACGCGAAATCCGCCGCTGTCGGCCCGTGAAGTCGTCCCCGCCTTTCCACTCGTTGATGACGTGAAACCGTGCCGTGGAACGCACGACCTCGCCCTCGATTAGACACGGACCGCAGGTGGAAAATTGACGCGCCACGACACGCCTCGCAGCCGCGCCATGCGAAGTCTCATTGTCATTGGCAAAAATCTTCATGTCTGGCTCCAAGAAAGCAACGGCTTTCTTGGATGCCCCCCGGCGAGGGCGGGGGAGGCTGTGGCAAGAGCGACGGCAGGGGAGGGGGATCACCCGGACTGCCCGCAGGGCAGTTTGGGGATACCCCTGCCGTCGGGAGCGGAGCGACGCACTCTTGCCACAGCCAGGGGGCAGCGCCCCCTCTTGACCGCCCCAGGGGGCGGTTTGCAAGGAGGTCATCATGCCGCTTGATCTTGCTATCGAACACGCCTCCACGTCGCTCCTCGGCATGGTGATCCTCGGCCTGATCGCTTGGGGAACCTGGCGCCTCGGCTATGCCCGAATGTTCACCTTTCCGGTCGGACAGATCGTGATGGGCCTCGCAGTGGTCGACGCGGTCGGGCTCGCGTTTTGGTCATGACCCGCGCCGTCGAAGCGCCGCGGCCATAGTCAGAACCGACTATCGCCGCGGCCACATCACCTCTTGGGGGATGCCTGGCTGCCGCGGTGTTCTGCGATCGCTGCCTCTGCCATCCCCTCAACCTCCGCTGCCAGCTTCGGCGGTAACCAAACCTCCACCTTCCGCCAGTCTGTCGGCCACCCCTGGCTCGCGGCCTCGAACCGCTTCATGATCCCATAGACACGCTGCCGGCTCATACCGTAGCGACCCGCCGCATCGGCTTGCGATACCCCTGCCACCAGTACAAGGCGGGCAACGTCCATCGTGTCGACAGTCATGCGGCCAAGGCTTGGACGCAGCGCATCGAAGTCGTCCTGTGTCATCGTGGTCTTTGCCAACGGATCAACTCCTGGCTGGCTCAAAGGAAAGAGCCTCCGGCTGGGCCGGAGGCGAGCTGTCAGGCCGCTTCGATATCGTCGGCTTGGGCTAGAATACCTGCCCTATCATGTAGAAAGGCTAAAGCGCGGGAGGCTGCACCAGCAGCCGTGATGACCGCTCGCTTGTCTTCACGCAGCACTTTTAGCCAGATGGCGACATAATCTGCATGGTCCTCGCGCGGCTGATCCTCCAAGCCAAGGTCGGCACACAGGAAGGCCGAACCCAGCTCGGCTGTAAGCTCCTCGCGGGCATATCCTTCTTTCTTGCGGAAGACTTCGTCCAGGCGATCAAGCCGTGTGCCGTGTCCGGTCCAATGGACATGCTCATGCCCTAGTGTGGAGTAGTAGCGGGCCGGGCTCTCGAACGCGGCGAATGGCGGCATCGTGATGCCGTCCACTGCCGGCCTGTAGAAGGCGCGCGTTCCCCCGTGCTCGATCCTAGCACCCACTGCACGGAAGAACGCTTCTGCTGCCTCGATGCGGTCTGCTTCCGTGAGGCGATCGGTCGGCTCGATCACTGCCGGCGCCGCCGGAAGCCCGTCGATCTGCCCCACGTTGAATACGGTGTAGGACTTGAGAAAAGGGATACGTCGTCCCGTCTCGTCGCCCGTTGCCGCATCCGTTTCGGTCTTGGTGATCGCGTCGGCATACACGACCATCGACCCCTTCTCGCCCTTCCGAACGCATCCGCCCGCCGCCAGAGCCTGCTTGAATGTCATCCAGGTTGTGGACCTGTAGCCCTTTAGCGATGCCTCGATCCAAAGCAGGACTACGTTGATCCCCTGGTAGGGGATACCATTCGCCCGAAGGGGACGGCCGCTCGTTGCTTTCCCTCCCGCCCACGGGTGATGCCAGGGGCGGACGCCGCGCTCAAGATCAGCGATCACCTTGTCAGTAATCGCCTGGTATATGTCTCGCCTTGCTTCGATGCTCATAATGGATCGTCCCTGTATGACCTTCCATCGGAAATCCCTAGTTGGCGCTAGAGCGTTTCCGGCCAGTCCTCATGTCCTGACAAGGCAAACAATACTTGATCCCCCCTCCCGAGTAAACAGGAAAAAAGGCGAACAGATAAAGTATTTACTCTTGCACGGTGCAAGTCGGGTTGTCGGGCCTGCTAGGCGAGATCAGCGGCCACCCCTAGATTGCCTTCCTGCTGCACGGGCGCCTGTATCGTGTGTGCAGCGGCCCGGAGGGTTGGCGCTCTCCGGGCCACCCCTTTCCTCTTGCCCCTCATGCTGTTCTCAAAGGCAGTCCGCTTCTTTGAGAGTAACATCTTCTTCTCGAAACAAATGATCTATTCTTTCACTCATGTTGTTGCCCCTGTGGAATTGTGGGCAGAGGCGAACGCCTGTGGACAAAGGCGAAGCCGCTGCGCGCCTCTTGGCGTGCATTGTCCACAGGTGTTCGCCGGTCGCCTTTGGGCGACTGTCCACAAATCCACAGGGGAGGGCTTCGAGCGATCGGCTGAGGGGCTTATCCCGCGACGAACCTGCCACTGTGCATGGCGAGCACGGTCCTCTCGCGATGTGCTGCCTCTGCTTGTCTTCGGCGCCGTTCCCCTATCTCGGCAAGAGCCGTTCGTGCGGCTCTTGCATCCCCGCTAACAGGTTGAGA
>NZ_CP053715.1 GCF_013201075.1 Lichenicola cladoniae
GCCAGGTAGAGGTGGAGCCGTCGCATTTTAGGCGTAACTCAGCGTGAGTGACCTTAAGCTTTTTAGACTGTCGTCAACTGGCGTTTCAGAATTGACCGGAGCTACCGTTCCACTTGAACGATCCCTTCAAACGCTGTTTGAACGCAACCTCGAGGGCTTGCTTGGCGTGCGCTTCCTCGCTTCCGAGTATCGGACGACCAACGGCAGGATCGACACGCTGGGCGTCGATGAAAACTTCTGTCCCGTTATCATAGAGTACAAGCGTGCATCGAATGAAAACGTTATCAACCAAGGTTTGTTCTATCTTGATTGGCTGATGGATCACCGCCGTGATTTTGCTTGGCTTGTTATGGAACGCTACGGCAAGGACGAAGCTGCAAAGGTCGAATGGTCCGCGCCACGGCTAATCTGCATAGCCGGTGACTTCACGCGCTATGACGAGCATGCCGTGAAGCAAATCAGCCGCAACATTGAGTTGATACGTTATCGGCGATTCGATGATGATCTGCTGTTGCTTGATCTTGTAACCACGACAGCAAGCACAGTGGTTGCTCGGCCGGATCTGGCGATTGAGGACGCGGGCGTCAGTTCGGGTGTAATCCCGGCCAAATATAAGTCAGTCACGGAATACTTGGCCGATGCGGATGCCGGTCTGACCGATCTGTTCGAATCTACGCGAGCGCTTCTCCGTGCCATCGGAGACGACGTGCAGGAGCGAACGCTGAAGAATTATTTTGCGTTCACCCGTCTTAAAAACTTTGCCTGTGTGGAAATCAAGCCTACGGCCCGTAAGCTGTTAGTTTATTTAAAGGTCGATCCTGCCTCCATCGATTTACAAGCCGGATTTACACGCGATGTAAGCAAAATTGGCCATTACGGGACCGGTGATCTAGAAGTTACACTATCGAAGACCGAGGATGTCGAGCGCGCAAAACTATTATTCGAGCAAAGCTATCAAGCATCATAGCAGCCGGCTCTTTCAGCACGTGATAATCCAGTTTATCACGTGCTAAAGGTCTGCTACGCTGCCGGCGTGACCGAACCCCCTCTTGTTCCCATCCCGAGCGCTCGACTGGGCCAACTCGTCCACCTCGATGTCCTAGCGGCAATCGCCGAAGAAGACGTTTGGCTCGCCAGCCAGAAGAGCGCGCGCACCCGCCGTGCCTACAAGCTCGACGTCGCGCACTTCATGAAGACGCTCGGCATCACGACGCCCGACCAGCTTCGCCAGGTCGATCATCGCGCCGTCATCGCCTGGGAGCGCATCATGCGCGAGGAACAGGGCGCAGCGCACTCGACCGTGCGCCGGCGCCTGTCGGCGCTGTCGAGCCTGTTCAAACACCTGGTGCGACATGGAGCTGCCAGTCGTAATCCAGTGGTCGACGTAGCGCGGCCGAACATCAACCGCGAGGAAGGCAGCACCCTCGCCTTCTCGAAGGCGCAGGCGCGCAAGCTGCTCGATGTGCCGGCCGAGGACACGCTGGCCGGACTTCGCGATCGGGCGATCCTCTCCGTGGGCTTGCAGGTTGGGCTACGCCGGGCGGAGATCGCCGCCCTAACCGTGGGGGATCTCCACCAGAACCGGGGCTTCGACGCACTGCGGCTGACCCGTAAGGGTGGGCGGCGCGACGCGCTGGCGATCCATCCGCAGGCGGCGCAGCGCATCCGGGCATATCTCGATCGGGCCGGCCATACCGCCGATCATCAGGGGACGTTATTCCGGCCGCTGCGCGGCAACTCCAAGCCACTTGATCCGGGCGGCCGGCTCGATCCGGACGCGATCGATCGCATGGTACGGAAATATGCGGCGGCGATCGATCTTCCTCGTGGCTACTCTGCTCATTCGATGCGGGCGACCTTCATCACGACAGCGCTGGAAAACGGCGCGCAGCTGGAGGACGTGCAGAAAGCAGCAGGACATCGTGACCCAAGCACGACAAAGCTGTATGACCGCCGAGGGTATAATCCAGAAAAAGCGGCAAGCTTTTTTGCGACTTACTAATGGGCTAGAAATGAAAATAAACAATCTTCTAGTTACAAACTTTAGGGGTATTCAGCGTGTTGAGGCAGAAGGCTTAGGCGACACAATTATCATTGCCGGACAAAACGGCTCCGGAAAGTCATGTATTTTTGATGCTATCCGGCTTTTGAAATCAACGTACGGTGGATACCAACAAAATGAATGGCAGAACTTTTTCGGAGAGTTCCAGATACAGCTCCACGGAGGAGCGAAAAATCTCCAGGGGCTGTTTAATGACGCAACTAAGACGGTTGTAATTAAGGTTGATTTCGAACTTAGGGATAGTGAAAAGTTATATATTTCTACCAACGCTAAGACGTTGGTCGAGGAAACAATATGGCAAAGCATTCTCCCCGAGGCCTTTCAATATGGTGGATGGCACAAAGCTCTCTTCGCAGCTCAATTTCGCGAGAAGCAACCAGAGGTTGACAAAAAAGTCGCCGACTTACTGCCAAGCGTGCAAACCGCTTTATCAAAAAAAGATATAAGTGGTAAAATCGAGATTAAGATCGATGGGCAAGTCGCGATACAGGACTCTGTCTTACTAAATTTAATATTTAGTACATACAGGCCTAGAGATATAGGCGTTATCGATTTTCATGGGGCGCAACGCCATTATGGCCGCGAAAGCGTTCAAGGAATCAATCTAAATCTAGATCAAGCTAAACAGACATACAGTCAAAGCACGCTATACAACTACAATGCTAAATATAATAACGTTAAAAGTGAAATGGCAGGAAGTTTCATCCGGGAGCTTTTGGCAGAGCAGGCTGGACTTAAGAATGTTTCTGACGGAGAATATTCTCTAAACAAGACTTTAAAAGAGCTATTCGATTCGTTTTTCCCTGATAAAACCTTCCTAGGTCCTCGCCCTACAAAAGATGGCAGCCTAGCTTTCCCAGTCATGACGCAAAACGGAACCGAACATGACCTCGATGAGCTAAGCTCAGGGGAAAAGGAAATTCTTTATGGATATCTTCGGATAAGAAGTTCCGCCCCGAAAGACTCCATAATCCTTCTTGACGAGCCAGAACTGCATCTAAACCCGCGGCTTATTCGCGGGCTTCCGGAGTTCTATAGGAAATATCTTGGCGAAGCCTTGCAGAACCAACTTTGGCTTGTCACCCATTCAGATGCGTTGATCCGAGAGGCCGTCGGAAAGCCAGGCTTCAACGTATTCCATATGCTGCCATGCGGTGCCGAAGTGACAGGCACATCGCAGCTACGGCCTTTAAATGTAACAGCTGATCTCGACCTTGCAATTGCGGATCTAGTTGGGGATCTAGCGGCTTATCGCCCAGGCGGAAAAGGATTAATTTTCGAAGGGGGAGGTGACTCAGATTTCGATAAAACAATCACTGGCAGCCTTTTTGCTGAAGAACTGCGAGGAATCAATCTCATTTCGGGAACCAATAAAGCAAGGGTACAAGCCTTACATGAGATTCTGGCCAGAGCTTACGCAAATGGTGATCTTCCAACAAAATTCTATGCTGTAACGGATAGCGATGCAGATGATCCCAGTGTTCAAACACCCGGAGTAAACAGATTTTCTTGGGACGTTTACCACCTAGAGAATTACCTATTAGAAGATTCTATAATTGCTGACGTTCTTAATTCACTGAGGCTGCAGAAAGAATATGACGCTAAAACTGTGGGAGACCGCTTAGTTTTAGCAGCTCAGAATGTTGTTCCAAGCATGTTAGTGCAGAAGATGAAAGCTTACGCCAACTCGAAATTGGTAGATTGTATAAAGCTAGGTTTTGACCCTGCCACTTTGACTATCGGAAATGATCTTTCTGAAGCCTCTAATCGCTCTGCTGACAAAATGCGACAGGTTGTCTTGAGCGATTTGTCTAAAGAAAGACTGAACGAAGTCGAACAAACATTCAGAAGCGACATACAACAAAGCTTCGCTACAGGTAGTTGGAGGAAGAAGTTGCCTGGGAGAGAGATACTCAAACAATTTGTTCAACTGGAAAACCTGCAAGGTTACGAACTAGTTAGAAATCTTATTGTTAGTCGAATGACGGAGAAGGGTGTCAAACCGGCTGGCATGAAAGTCATCATTGACCAGATAGTTGCTGACTAGAGATCGGGACTTTATGTATGAAAACGACCTTTATCATACACTAATTGTATTCTGAACCGAAACTGCAGTTTCGGTTCACATACAATGGGGGCTGCCGCCTGTAGGCCGAAGCCTTCTCTTTATTGAGGAAGCTCATCGTACGCCCGGATCGAGCAGCGACCAGAACCCGCTCTTGCGCGGGTGCTCCCGCCAGAGCCGAGCCATGAAGGCGGCATGCGTCTCTAGACCCGGTTGATCGGATAGGAATGTCGCGAGGCCAGCACAGGCTCGCACGTCGCGAACAGCATACTGATACTGCCTTGATGACGCCCGCCGCAGCACGTCCTCTGCCAGTGCCCGATGCAGCAGCGTCGCCGCCGCAGGATACTTTTCCGCCAGTGCCTCGGCTGCCGGCCGAAGTCGGAAATACTCTCCCCCATCGAGGTCCTCGTGATGGTCTCGCACCAGCTGGTTCGCCGCCTTGAAGTTTGGCCACGCCACCAGGAACATGAGTGCCAGGCCCCGGTCAGGATGCGCGAGTGCATGCGTGACCGCCTGCTCCTCTGCTTCGACGTCGTCGAAATCGGGTAGGCCACGGAGATAGGCCCGTAGGTGCTCGACGCTGAGGAAGCGCTGGAACGTTGTCCAACGCAGATGCTGCGCATCCGTCTTGCGCCCAAGTGCGTCCAGCGCTGCGATGCGGAGGTCGATCTGCCGGCTTTCATCGTGACGGACGGCAGCGCGGTCCAACCAGCCCAAGGCTTCGGCCGGACGGTGGTGGGTGATTAGCCGTTCCGCGATGTCGCCGGCGAAGTTCTCCGACCGGCCGCCGGCTTCGATCGCAGCGATATAGGCGTCAACATCACCCTCGAGATCAGACAGCTCCCGCAAATGCAGCGACACCATGAACCGGCCGCGCGAGTCTCCGAAGTCATCTCGTCCGCGCACACGCCGCAAAGTCGCAAGACGGGCGTGCAGCAGACGGCGCAGCTCGGCCCGGCCTTCAGACCCAAGCGCCGGACCTGACGCCTCAAGAAGACGATCGGTCGTGCCGTAGTCGTCCGCATCAAGTAGGGACAGCAGTTCGGCCGCCAGCGTGACAGGGTCACGGCTTGGAAGCAGCGCCCAGAGCCGTCCCAGATCGGCACCGGCCTTGCGGAACACGTCACCCAGGCTGCCGCTGCCGTCGTCGCTGCGCTCGAACACGCCCTCGGCAAGTTCCAGGAACAGGCGCATCTGCGTTGTGGCCGCCCGTGGATCCGCCTGTGCGAGCGGACCAGCAATCGTCTCGCGTAGACCCTCGAACTCGCGGGCGAGCGGCCGCACCTTGTCCCACTCGATGAACCCACGCGAGCGCAGGATCGTCCGCAGCCGTTTCTCCACCTCCGCCGCCAGCCGGGTGCCCCCGTCGGTGCCGGCCAGGACTAGGCGGAGCGAGCGTCCCAGCGCCGGATCGCTCTGCGCCTGCGCCATCAGCAGCTCGGCTAGTTGCCGGGCGCCCAGTTGTTCCAGGGTGTCTACGCTCAGTGCTCGCGATCGCGTCACCTTCTTGGCCGGAGCCCGTGCAGGCTTAGCGGGCGGCTCCTCAGCCACCGCCGGGGTTAGGCGCGATCGGGACACGCGGGGGCGAGGCGACATGCTCAGCTCCTGGCCGTGGTTGGTGGGCGTTGAGCCGCTATGACAGCGGCACAGAAAGCGTTGGAGCGGTTTAAGCCAGCCCCAGGAACAGTGCCAAAGCCCGGTTCACTGCCACCATGGTCATGTCGTCCAGGTGCCCGAAGGTCGGCCCAACTTTGTTCCTGGGAGGCGTCTGCGGCTTGTCGACCATGATCTGCGATGATTTGGTTAAGCCGTTGCGTTCGTTCGGCTCGATCGGAATCCGCAAGAGTGGCGCCTCAATCAGCGTGCTGGTGATCGGCAGCACGGTGATGGCCGGCAGATCCGAGAAATGGTCAGCTTGCACGACCAGCGCCGGCCGGGGTTTTCCTTGCTCTCCCTGCAGCGCCACAGTGACCAGGTCACCGCGCCTCACGCCGTCCAGCCGCTCGTGTCTGTTGCGTCAGACCAAGCGTCGTGATCGGGATCGTCCTGACCCTCAGCGGCTTGGATCATCCGAGACTGCCGAGCACATTCCTGAGCAAAGCCGGGCGCACGGGTGTCAGGCACCCATATCTGCACAGGCCGTAACCCTGCAGCCTTCAGCTTGTCGCGACGGCGCTGCACACGCTGCGCTCCGGTTCCGGTTGCTGCCATGCGTTACATGTAGCGGCCTTACAAGTACTGGACAAGGGTCATCAGCCCGTAAGCAGTGGCCGGATGCCCGCGTAACTCTACCCTGACAATCACCCCTGATAGAAGACGTTATCAGGGGTGATAAGGGCTGGCTGTCCGAGAGGCGCCTGTTGTTCCCCGAGCGGTCAGTGTGGAAACAGGGACCTCGCGGAGTATCGATCCATTCTTGCCGTTCAGCATCGTTAGTGCCATTCCAACGGAGACGTTCATTATTTTCCTCTGATGGAAGCTCAGCGCCTAGTGCAGGCGTTCCAAGCATCGAACAGAGCCCAGAAAGCGGTGAAACTCCTACGAAGCCGATCGGCGGAGTCAGACGCGGAGACTAAGCGATATGCATATAAAGACCATTACCGTCTCGGGCCTTTTTGGTAGACAGAATCCAGTTGTTCTAAGCCTGTACGATGACTTAAACATAATGACCGGCAGAAATGGGTCCGGAAAAACAACTATTATGAAGCTAGCTTGGTTCATAATGAGTGGGAATATTCTCTTGGCGTTGCGGGAGATCAATTTTAAGATCTGTGCTTTGGAGACTAGTGAATATACTTGCACAGTGATTCGAACGGGATCCATGCATTGCAAGGTGGAGCTCGATGTGAAGGGTGATCGGACCCTGTTTGAGGACGATGAGGGAGACCCCGAAGATGAGCCATTTCTCGAAGCGGCCGAGGATAAGGCAAACCCTGTTCTGATGGCTATAGGGGGATCAATATTCTTCCCTACCTTTCGTAGGATCGAAGGTGGATTTTCTATGGCGTCTGGCAGGCAACGCCGGAATAGAAGTGCTACCCGAACCGAAAGTGATGTAGATGAGTCTCTTGCGACATTTGCGCGTAAATTAACTAAGCAAAATCATTTATTTGTTTCTGCCATATCGACACAAGACATAGTTAGTCTTCTTCTACAAAGATACGCAACGTTTTCAGAAGAGATCAATGCATATCAAGGTAATGTCTCCAGAAACGTAATCGAAAAAATCAAACATTACCAGCAAGGAGACGGCCACAAGCAGCAGAATGCAGATGATCTTCTCTCGGAAACACGTGCCGATATCGAGAAGATTGAGACATTCCGAACGGAGACTATGAAACCTCTTGATGCAGTCAAGGATCTTGTAAAAAAGTTGTTTCAACACTCCGGTATTCTATTTGACAAGCGCTTAAGTTTCGGAGATGCCGCAGAAGCAATTAATAGTGAAGCTTTGTCAGCTGGCGAAAAACAGATGCTAAGTTTTATTTGCTATAATGCATTCTATAAGAATGCGATAATATTTATCGATGAGCCAGAGTTGAGTCTTCATGTTGACTGGCAAAGGCAGCTTTATCAAATTCTCAATGAGCAAAGGTCTGGAAACCAGTTCATTTTTGCTACGCATTCTCCATTTATATATGGGAAATACCCAGACAAAGAGGTTTCAGTTGGCGTAGATCGCGGTGAATGAGCATGCGCACAGATAAGCCGCAGGTAACAACAGACGAACTCTTCGAGTTGCTAAAAAGAACTTCACTTACGACTATTTTGGTTGAAGGTAAGGATGATATCATATTCTATAGAAAAATAGAAGAGGAACTAAGGGAATATAATATCGATATGTTGCCAGCAGGAAACAAAAACTCTGTTCTAGAATTGCGCGATAGGATAAGCCAAATTTCCGTTCTAGCAACCGTAATCTTTATTGTTGATAAAGATCTTTGGGTCCATTCAAACCCGGGAGAGGATTTGTGTCCTGTGGGTGTACTTACAACAGATGGTTATTCTATAGAAAACGATCTGTTTGCAGATGGCGATATAGAAGCACTCTTAGATACAAGAGAGCTTGATCAATATCATTCTGATATCGTAAAGTTTCTTAAATGGTATGCATTAGCAGTGTCAAGGGCTTTGCATGGCAAAGACTCCGCTTTTCGTACCCATCCAGGAAAGGTTCTCGATGATATCGATTTCTATCTAGAACAAACTAAGCTTTCGGAGGGCGAAGCCTACCCTGTTGATCTACTAGATTTTATTAAGACCAATTACAAAAGAGTTCTACGTGGAAAGTCATTAATAGCAATTGCTCAGAGACGGTTTTCCGCGAATGGTCGAGACGTAAAACATAGTACGAAGCAGCTGATAGCATTTGGTGCCTCTCGAAGAGGCGAGAACTTTCGGAGGATTTGTAAACTTATAAGAGGCGAATTGGCTTAAACTAGGAGATTTCGGTGCTGACATAAATGATCAAGTGAAAGCTGTTAATCCAAAACTGCGGGAAACCAGCGACCGCCACGTTGGCGCTTGTAGCCTTCATTAAACGCAAAGACAAACATGCATCTGGTCACTCAGACCGCTGAAGCTTTCCGCGTTAGAACACACCTAGAGGTGGCTGGCCAAATTCGGACAGTCCTATAAGTGGAAAGTCTGCCTGGAAGCGGCGATCATGCCGCGTATCAGGAGAGACCATGACGAAACGGACACGCCGGGCTCATGCTCCGGCTTTCAAAGCGAAAGTGGCGCTGGCTGCCGTCAAGGGCGAGAAGACGCTGGCGGAGTTGGCACAGCAGTATGACGTGCATCCGAACCAGATTACGGCCTGGAAGGCACAACTGATCGAGGGTGTTGCCAGTGTTTTTGCCGCCGGGTCCAGCGGCGCGGAAGTAGTACCTGCCGTAGATTTGAAGGTGCTGCATGCCAAGATTGGCGAGTTGGCGCTGGAGAATGATTTTTTGTCCGGTGCGCTCAGCAAAGCCGGCCTGCTGAGCGCAAAACGATGATCGACCGCGGCCATGATCTGCCGCTGCTGCGGCAGGCTGAGCTGCTCGGGTTCAGCCGTAGCAGCTTCTACTATGAGCCTCGGCCGGTGCCGCAGAAGGAGCTCGCGATCATGCTGCGGATCGACGCGCTGCATCTCGACTATCCGTTCGCGGGCAGCCGGATGCTGCGGGATCTGCTGCGCGGTGAGGGCGTCGTGATCGGGCGCGAACTGGTAGCCACGATGATGCGGCGCATGGGCATCGAGGCGCTGTATCGCCGCCCGAACACCTCCAAGCCGGCACCGGGGCATAGGATCTATCCATATCTCCTGCGCGGCGTGGCGGTCGGGCGGCCGAACCAGGCGTGGGCGATGGACATCACATACATTCCAATGGCGCGCGGATTTATCTACCTGGCGGCTGTTGTGGACTGGTTCACCCGACGGGTCCTGTCATGGTGATTATCGATAACGTTGGAGGTGGATTTTTGCATAGAGGCAGTGGAGGAAGCGCTCGCCAGGCACGGCAAGCCCGAGATTTTCAACACTGATCAGGGCAGTCAATTTACCAGCGCGGCCTTCACCGGCCTGCTGACCGACAACACCATTTCCATCAGCATGGATGGCCGCGGTGCGTGGCGCGACAACGTGTTTGTCGAACGGCTTTGGCGATCGGTCAAATACGAGGAAGTCTATCTGCGGGCTTATGACAGCGTTGGAGAGGCCCGTGCCTGTCTTGACCGCTACCTGACTTTCTACAACACGCGCCGACCACACTCGAGCCTTGACGCTCGCACGCCTGACGATGCCTACTTCAACCACGTGCCGCTGCTGGCGGCATGAATTACAAGGTCGATGCCCGGGCTTGCGGAAGGAAGATATAGCCCAACCGTAACAGATGCCCAGACATCGGCAGACGACCCCTCAATCGGCAGAGGCTCCACTTATAGAAACCGAAACGGTGTCTCGACGAAGCCGGCCACCTCACCTGGGCGCGTTGGCTGGCACTTCATGCGTGACGTGCTAGCCTTAACATCTGCCACGTCTTCCGGACGGCTGGTTTTAGTATCCGTCGCCCAACGTAGGCAGGTTTATATTCCTCAGGACTTAGAAAAATGATAGGCTGCAAAGCACAATCGACGCAGTTGCGATAACATCTGTTACGCGGGTTTAGTAGCCGGCTTCCTTCTGATGCCGGAAGGCCAGCACGAAGACCGCCTCGTCGCCGGGTGCATATTGGTAAAGCGCCACATAGCCGGCCTCACCAAACCCGATCACGAGCTCGCGCAGCTCGGGCTGTTCGTCCAACGGCCGCCCAATCTCCGGCGAGCCCTCCAGGAGAAGGAACTGCCGTTCGATCAGGGATCCGGCACGCCCAGCGGCACGACTGTCCTTCTCCGCCAGGAACTGCCGGCACCGCTCAAGTCCCCGAACCGCACCAGCGGTGACGACTACTCGTGGCACGGTGGCGCGTCAGTCTCTGGGCCGTTCCCCCAGCCCTGAAGCCATGTGCGGGTTTCATCACCGGTCAGATGCTGGCCCGTCTCCTGATACTCAGCCCAGGAGGCCAGTGCCTCCTGCCGGAAGCTCTCCCGGGCTTCCTCACGCTCGACATACTGCTGGATGGCCTCGCGCATGATCCAGTGTGAAGTCCGGCGCTGGCTGGCAGCCAGATGCTGCACGCGGCCTTTGAGAGCATCATCCAACTTGACGGACACGGCCATGCCTATCTCCTTAGGTAGTACCTGTAGCTACCTTAGGAGCAGTGACGAAAGCAGTCCATGATTGATCCTACCCTGTGGAATCTGGCAGAGCCTTGAGTAGTAAGTGGACACCGCCAAGCTCATGAAGCGCCCTGACCTGCTGCTGCCGGATGCGGCCTCGCTGCTGGTTCTAGGCGAGCTGGGATTGCTCGACCTGCTTCCTTCCATGGCGAACCGGTTGGTGCTCGTCGACCTGGTGCAGATGGATCTCGAGCACCGAGCGCCTGATATTGCTGTTCCGGTGCTGGCATGGCTCCACGATCAAGCTGACCGGATCCAGCTCGGGGTTACGCCAAGCGGTGAGACGCTTCGTCGGCTCTGGCATTATGAGCCGGCCTACTGGCCTTCGGACGGCGCCCTGACCGCTATTGCCGAGTGGCTAGCGGATGCGGTCATGGAGGCGGACACCGATCTGCTGGTGCTGACGGACAATCTCCGGCTACACGAGATCGCTTCCATACGCGGGCCAGATGCCGACATCGACGTCATGGGGCTGCACGGTCTGCTGGAGCTGGCCGAAGCGCAGGGACTGGTCGCCTCTGCAACAGACCGGTTGATTGGCTGTTCGCTACAGCAACGGGTCACCCACCGACGCCGCCGATAGTCACGCTGGACGGATTGAGACCGTTAGCAAGCTACCGCTTCTTACCAAATATCCGCGCAACGATCTCGTCGTCGCTTAGGCCCTGCATCGGGTTACTTGGCAGTCTGGGTGCCGTCGGCATAGGCACAGGAGGAGGCAACTTCCGACCTCCTCTCAACGAGACTGGCTTGAACTGGGGTTCCATCTGGGCGAGCTCCTCCGGCTCAAGAGGTTCTTGCCAAGGAGATAACTTCGCCCCCGTATTTGGCGCACTTGAACGGTCATTTTCTTGCGGACCAGGATATATGGTCATCTGGAGTCTGTTTCCAGCCGTGCTCCGAATACGTCCAGGTGAAATCCCTGCAGCAAGGGCCAGCCGCCGGGCGTTCTCCGATGCCAGCCGCTCTCGCTCCATCTGTCGTGCCTCGCAAGCCTTCTTGCGCAGGACGGCACCGCTCATCGGAATGCCGGTTTTGTAGTGAATGTTAGCCAGCGCGAGCGCACGACCGACATCGTCCCAGGACCATCCGTCATGGACGAGATCGCTCAGCTCCCCCGTTCGCCCCTCGTGCCGCCTGATCCACGTCATGACGTTGTCGCCCGTCTGCCAGTCCGATCCGAGCCGCTGAGCAAGCTCGATCAGCTCTTCCTGCGTCCTCAGCCGCTTCGTGGCACCACCATCTGGAGGCCGGATCTTCGGTTTGCTCATAGGTGAAGCTTGGCAGTTTCTCACCCAAAGCGTCCAGAGCCGTCCCGCAAATGTTCCCGGATTTGTTCCCTTATAGCGTATCCGCTTTTGTTACCGCTTTCGTTCCCGGTCACGGGAGGGAGGTTCGTGTCGGAACTGACATGGATTTTTTACAGACCAAGGCACCCTAGACGGGTGCATGCGTCTAGGGTGACTTGGTCTGCCAAAGCTGGCCCCTCTGGGTATCCCGGCGGAAAGATCGTTCTGGAATCGATTAGAGACTAGCAAGGAGACTCTGTTCGTCTGGGTTGGAGCCTTACCGCCGCCAAAGGCTTGATGCTGGGGTCGGCAGCAATACCGGATGCACGAACGACGGGCCGCCCGACGCACACGATGCCAGGACCATCGCAAACTGCCCGTGCCCTGGTGCGCCTGCAGAAGACAGCCCAACCTGTCTGAGGGTGGCGCCGTGCTCGCACCGGTCAAGGCCGCTGCGCGTCGCCTACGGCGATGGCCTGCGGCCAGCCTGGACCGCCACTGCGCTCGTCGCCTTGGGGTGATGCAGGCCGGGACGAAGAAACGGCTCTCAACCGAACCAAGAAACGTGAGGTGGCCTTTCCGGCAGCCTCGAGGTCGGTGAGGGTCAGTGGATCACGGAGGGCCACTCGATCTGGTGCACCTCCAGGCCGGCCTTCCGCCACAGCGCCAGGGCCTGCTCAGCATCGTCGGCAACATGGATGAGGTAGCGGCCCCGATAAGCCTCCTGACGCAGCTCAGGGCGTTTCTGCAGGGTCTTGTCGGACATGGTGTAGACCGAGATCGCCCCTGCCCCGTCCCAGGGCGTCCGCACCACCCGGATATGGTCGACGGCAACCCCGTCAGCCATCCGTGTCGGCTCGGCACTGCACGGCGGCCGGTTCCGGAACAGCGGCAGCTCGGCGAAGAATGATGCCCCCGGCTGGCGGTAGTACGCCCGGCTGGCCGCCAGTTCCTCGGCCGTCTCGAACACCGCCCAGGCAACCGGGCTCTGGTACAGCGCGACCGGCAGTAGGGGCGAATACGGCATCGGCGGCCGGCGGATGAGATAAACGCCCGGCATGCCCAGCACGGGCTGCTCCACGACCTCTGCGAAGGCGGGATGTGCCGTCAGCGGCCGGGTTTGGTTGACGGAGAGCCAGTGCTGCAGCGCCTGCGCCGACCGCTGCTTCCAGAGGGCTTCCATCTGCCCTGGCTTGAACAACCGCTCGGCTGGGCTGTTGGCGCCGAGCACGATCCGGATCAACAGGTCTTCCGGAAGGTCGAGGGTGGGCCAGGTTTCGACCGTGACACGAGGCAAGCCCGGAGCCCGCACCAGGACGCGCCAAGGTTCTGACGTCGGCAAAAGACGAACGCGGTCGCCCGTCGCCAGCGTCTCGAGCAGGGTCAGCAGATGCTCGATTGTCAGGACGGAGAGGCTGGGTGCCACGGTGAGCTCGACGCGCTCGGCCCCAAGCGGACGGCCTGCTTCGTATTCGTCCCAGGCCCGCCTGCCGATGTTCTCCCAGATCAGCACCTCGGTTGGATCCGACGCCATCAGCTGCAGGCTGGCCAGCACCTCCGCTGCGTCCATGGCGGCGATGACCTTGGCCAAGGCGCCAAAAGCACCTCGGATCAAAGGGGTCAGGAACGCAACCCGATCTTGGTTCATCGTTGCCATGGTCTCTGTCCCTAACCTGTCTCAGCATCCAGCTGACGACTATAAACCACAAGTCGATAGTCCGTGGATTGCAGATGACGGTGTTGGCTTGTTCCGGGGATGAGCAAATCCATCCGGAGCGGTCCACCCGTCCAGGTCGCGCCGGCAGCACCAGCACGTCGGGCGCAGGCGCCCCGGAAGCCAAGGCGCGTCATGCCGGCGCCGATCGAGATCGGCCAGGGCGAGGATCCGCGGGTGGTGCTGGGGCGCGTGGTGCACCAGCAGCGAATTCGGCTTGGGATCAGTCAGGAAGATCTGGCCGATCAAGTCGGTCTGGATCGGACCTACGTCAGCGGCATTGAGCGCGGCATCCGCAATCCTACCCTGCTGGTGCTGCTGCGGCTTGCTCAGGCTCTCGGTGTACCTGCTGGTCGACTCCTGGAGGAGAAAACCGGTTCTGCTGGTCCCCAGCTCACCAGCGCCTGACCATGATCTGAGCTCAAACGCGCACTGAAGCCGGATCTGCCCTGCTGCTGTATCGAGATGGATGTCGAGACGACGGTCGATGGCAGCGGCTAGCGGCCAATCGACGTCAACGGTCGGCATGCGCCGGGCGCTTTCACTCTATTGCGCGTTTGGGTGTACATCAGTGCCCGCCGCTCCAGTTGTGTTGGGCAGCAACCCGGCCTGAACCCATACAAGGACACCATGGCTGACGCCCGGCAAACCTCGCAAAACCACATAGCGACATGGGATGCGCCGATGGTTGGCTCCGTGCTGATCGGGCCCGGGATCGCATCATACGTGCGCATTCCAGTACCAGGCACGCAGGGATTGATACTGAGCCTTCGTCCCCCTCCTCACTGGCATGGTAGCACGTCGGCTATTTTCATCCGCAATCCAGAAGATGCTCGATACGGCAAGCCATTTCTCCGGCTCGACTACGGGCCCAATAAGTCCACACATGCCATCGACTACCACTGGAACATCGAGGGCAAGGCGGCCAGGAAGGCTTTCCCAGGCATCACCAACCACATGCCGGCTGGAGCAACTGGGGAAGCCATCTACAAAGGCGCCAAAGCCTTCCGTGCCGCCGGCCGGGTCTTCATCATCACCGGCGCTGTGCTGGATGGCATTTCCATCCTTACAGCGAACCGGCCTTGGCAACGTACTCTGCAGGTTGTCACCGCCTGGGAAGCCGCCACGGTATTGGCAAATCAGGCCGGGAAGGCCGGAGCGGCGGTCGGAACCATGATCGAGCCTGGCGCCGGTACGATGATCGGCGGCGGCATCGGCGCGATCGTTGGCGGCTTCGTTGGCTACTATACAGCCAGCACCGTGGCCGGAGTATTCTATAACTGGGCGGAAAACACACACTTCATTCCAGCTCACGAGATAGCGGTTCCTTCGCAATGACCCCCCCACTGCTGACCATCACTCGCGACACGTCCTCATTTGTGAAATTCCAGGGGTTTGAGATCGAGCGCCTCATGCCTTCGGGCACGATTTCCGCCTTGATCGAGTGGCCCTTGCCGCCTGATGACCGTGACGAGGCGATTACCCAAATTACGGCGGCTATCCTATGCAGCGCCTTGCTGCGATTGGGACACATTGCCTTTCGGTGGGATGATGCTGCCTCCGCTATGGGTGGCACCTTCTTTCCTGAACCACAGTCGCCCTCGTTCAAGACCAGGGTCATGGCAAGTCTGTTCCATGGTAGTCTCCCTGCCGCTTTTGGCGTGCTGGTCACCGACGACGAAATCATGGCCCGCAACCTCTTCGTCTGGGGCGGTTGGAGCCTGGGGGGACAGGCCGCTCTGGTATATGACCCGGCTGCCGACCCGGCCCCGATCGTCGATGCGCTTCAGCATGGAATGGACTGGCGAGGACGGGCATTGCCACCCGGCTGCAAGCTTCTGTTCGGTTCCGGCCATGACGGTGGCGTCGCGCTTGTTGCAGCATCCAGCGTCGAGGTTCTGGACCAATTTATTGCAAACGTTGAAGCCGAGCTGGCTGCCGAAGACTTCAAACCTAGGCAGCACCGATAAATTTATTTTTAAGGGACGTGGTTTACTCACAGCTTTTGCTGGACTGCACCCGCAGCCAGTGGAGCCAGACGATGAAAATGACGCTCCCGATCGTGGCCATCTGTGCGACCCTATCAGCGACTGTGATTGCAGCGCCAAAGACCGTCACCAGTACATTGAGCTGCGGTCCGGCGACGGTCACAGCGACCTCGATCACCGATCCGCATGTGCCCCCGGACGATGATTTCGCCTGGCTCGCACAGAAGCTCACGCTGACTGGAACACCAACTCACAAGGCCCTTCCCCTTCAGGTTGATCCGAAGGCGAGCATGATCGTAGTCGGCCAGCAGAAGGCACTTGCCGCCGCGGTTGTCTCCTGGGCTTGCCTGACCAGCACGCAAGGCAAGACCTACGTGCTGCTCGATGTCAGCTGCATGCGTGAGAACTACGATGGCGTCTGCCACGGTCAAAACGAATGGGTCCGGGTCGTCGGCACCGATGGCAGCCATCCCGACGCCGCTTATGTGCCGCAGGATCCACGCTATGAGGCCCTCTACAAGCGGCTTGGGATCAGCGTCGACAGCGTCCAGCTGACCGGCATCTTCTAAGCAGATTGGAGGCATTGCAGGCCCGAACCGGCGTACGCGCCGTTTCTCTGCGGATCGGCATGACGCACCAGGGTTCAGCCGTCGCCGCCACGACGATGAGCACCGGTGAGGAAGAGCGTCAGGACCGGCGGCGGCTCGTGTGTTGATGCCGGAGTGCATGGCCCCCGAGTATGGCCGCTGCCGATGTGACCAGCCCTCGTGCCTCAGCTAGCTCGAGCAGACCGCTGATGCCGATAACGTCGATATCGGCATCCGGCCCGCGCAAGCCGGCAACCTCATGCAGGCGAGGAGTGTCGGTCAGTATCAGCAACTCGATGTCGGCCTCCAGCGCGGCATTGGCCAGCCACTCGGCGATCGCGGTCAGGCCGCTATCCGAGGGCCAATACTCCGGCTCGTAGGTCCAGAGCCGTCTGAGCATCTCGCCGCTTGAAGTTGTATCAACCCGCACCCGCTCACCCTGTGCCTTGAGCCAGCCCAGTACGGGATCCGCCAACTCGGGCGAACGGCGCATGAGGTCCATCCGCACCAGGTCGACCAGCACCAGCTGCCGGCCGATCAAGGGCAACAGCGCGAGCTGCCCAAGCTCGCTCAGCAGCAGGAGGGATCCTGCATCCGGCAACAGAAGATCGGGATGGTTCATTGACGTGGTCGACGATTACCGGAAGGCGGCAGAATTCATGAAATTTAAGGACCTTCACATCTTTCGAGAGAAGCGGTTCACGGTCGGCGTGGAGGAAGAGACCGGGCGCTATTATCTTGGCGGATTCAAGTTCCGGAGCGAACACCCACGCCGGGCCAACGGGTGTAGGGTGGTGGGATGGCAGGGCAACGACGTAAGCTAACGGTGTTTGATCGATCGATGATCGAGGTTCGCCTTTGTGATAGCTGGGGCGTGCGGGCGATTGCACGCGACTTGGATCGCTCTGCGGGCATGATTTCGGACGAGATCAATCGGCATGGCGGCGCGACCTCCTACCGGGCGCAGGCTGCGGCGACGCAGGCCGAGGCAGATCGTCGCCTGACTGGACGCAGGCCTGTTCTGGCGCATGATGGTGAGCTGTTCGGCCGTGTGGCGGGGCTTTTGCGTCTGGGTTGGTCCCCCGAGCAGATATCGGGCAGGCGTAAGCGGATGGAGGCGGGAACGGAGCAGCCACCTGGTCTGTCGGTATCGCACGAGGCAATCTACACGGCGATTTACGCCTTGCCGCGCGGTGAACTACGCCGTGAGCTGATCTCGTATTTGCGACAGGACAAGCCAATGCGCGGCCGCAAGCCAAAGGGCAGCGAACGCCGCGGCAAACTTTGCAACATGACCAACATCAAGGAACGACCTGAGGAAATCGAGGGCCGGCTGGTCCCGGGCCATTGGGAAGGCGATCTTATTCTGGGCACCGGCGGAGCGAGTGCCATCGGCACGTTGGTCGAGCGGACAAGCCGCTTTGTGGTGCTGGTGCACATGCCTACGCGCAAGTCCGATGTGGTGGCGAGCGCTTTCTCCGGCGCGCTGAATGCCATTCCCGCATCTTTGCGCAAGACGCTGACCTACGACCAAGGCAAGGAAATGGCACAGCACGAAAGCGTGGCGCTGAGCACTGGCATGAGGATCTTCTTCGCCGACCCTCACTCACCTTGGCAGCGTGGCTCCAACGAAAACACCAATGGTCTGCTGCGCCAGTATTTCCCGAAAGGCACGGCTCTGTCGGGCTTGGATCAGGACGATCTCGACATCGTTGCCGACAGCCTGAATAGCCGTCCTCGAAAGACGCTCGACTACGCGACGCCAAGCGAGCAATTCAGCATGTTGCTGGCCGGGCAGGCTGGTGTAAACAAAGTCTTCGGCGTGGGTGTTCGCTCCGGAACTTGAATCCGCCCTTTCTATTCCAGTTGCAAACCGTCGTATCGATTATGATGAATACTACGAGATCAGCCGCGAACTGGCAGAAGCGGCTCCAGGAAATAGGGAAGAGCTTGAGCACCTCGTCGCTCAGTGCCGTGATCGGTAGAACGATCGGCACCTGATGATCCCACCAGGTACCGATCGAGGCACGCCGACCTGACAGAGTATGTGGGACTTACAGATGGGAACAGCGTCGAACCGGCATAGCGCGGATGCCGTCCAGCTGACCGGCATCTTCTAAAGCGGAAGCTGCTACGGCGACGGGGTCTGAGCGTAGGCCAGCCCGACTTGTTCAGGGGCATTCGAGATCACCCGCAGATAGCTGCGCGCTGCAGTGTCCGGCTCCCGTTTACCGGTCTCCCAATTCCTGACCGCCTCGACTTCCAGGCCATAACGAAGGGCAAACTGCTCCCGCGACAGTCCGAGTTTCTGCCGCACATGGCGCACGTCCAGCGTCGTCGACAACTGCACCAGCTGGGCCTCGAAGCCCGCCTTATCGAGATCAGCGACGACGGCAGACGTATCCTCGACGGTGGGGAGTTCGACGGTCGCCTGCCCTCTCTCAATGACAGCCTCGATCTGCCGCTTCGCCTTGAGCATGCTCAAGCCACGACGGGCCAGGACGAACATGGCGTCGATCGTCTTAAGGTCTGGATGATCCGACTGGAGGCGGATCGAGAACACGGCGGGTGTACCGGATGTCACGCGGTCGACGGCCCGGACGGGCCCCAGTCGTGCGAACCGCTCCTTCAACGACGAGTCCATCGAACCCCATTCCCTTCATGACGGCCTGGGCGATCACCCCCAGGTTCTGGCCTCCAACGGCACCTTTGTGGGCGCCCTGCACATGGGTTCCCTGAAGGATCAGGATGCTACCCTGTGCGACGGGCTCGGCTGTGAACACCAACGCACCCACCGGGGTCTTGACCACCAGGGTCATCACCGGATCATCGGTCATGTCGTTCACCATCTCGAACGAGATGTCCTCGATGGCCCACATCAAATTATTATGGGCCAATGGCACAGTGATTTCAATGTTTCATGGACAAGCTGGCCGCATGAGACCTGAGCTGAGGCCGTCTGGCGCTCCATTTGGTACCAGACGGATGTCGAGCCGGCGATCGATCGCGGCGGCATAGCGAGCAACCAGGTCGAAAGTCGGCATGTGCCGGGCAGTCTCCAATCGGGCGACCACGGACTGGGTCGTGCCCATGCGTGCGGCGATCTCGGCTTGCGTCAGGCCGGCAGCCTGACGGGCTTCGATCATCTCGCCAACGACGGCGAAAATCGGCCCGAGGCGGTCATACTCGGCTTTGACCTCCGGATCGGTCAGCAGCTTCTGCCGGAGCTTGGCCAGACTGGTCATCGCGTGATCTCCTGGGCTCTGCGTTCGGCCAGTGCCAAGGTGGCCCGGAGCGTCTTCTGGGTCTTCTTCACGAAGGCATGCACCACGATGACCCGGCGGCCGATCGCGGTGACGTAGATTGCCCGGGCAATCCCGTCTCGGCCGCTGAACCGCATCTCGGGGGTCCGGTAGCAGCGGAACCGAAACTGCATTTCAGCCAACCAAAGCGGCGACCAACGACTGTCGGCTTATACAGCCACCTTCGGCAGCCTAAATCCCCACTAGAAGGCCTCTGAAATAAAGATATTGACAAAATATCGTCGAAATATCCATTATGGAGCGATGAGGGGCGCCCATGTTCTATAAGTTCGAGGTCGAGAACTTCTTCTCGATTCGTGATCGTCAGGTTATAGATCTGACGGTGGACGGGAAGGTACCTGACACTGAGGGCCGCTTTGGGCCCATCTTCCGGGGCGCCGACGTTCGCGCGCCTAAGGTCGTCGCCCTCTTCGGAGCGAACGCTTCCGGCAAGACGACGGTGCTTCGAGCGCTCATGTTCCTCGCCACCTTCATCCGGGACAGCGTGCAGACCACCAATGCTGGCATAAGCGGCTGTGAGCGCTTCAACGATATGGAGTCCGCCGACCGTCCGATGTGCTTTGCGATCGAATTTGGCGGCGCCATGAATTTCACTCCCGAGGTGCAGCAACGGGTGACTGAAGGAGAATGTCTCGAACAAGGGCTCTACCGCTACGAGCTGGAGCTGGAAGTAACCGAGGGTCTGGTGCGCCGGATCGCTGCCGAAAGTTTGCGCCAGAAGCCTAAGGGACAAGGCAAGTGGCAGCGTGTCTTCGAGCGTGACGTAGCGGGCCGGGTGCGGGACTCCCGCTCCTTCAGTCTTAGCGGCTATCAGCACCTCGTGAAGACGCTCGCCGGTAACCACACAGTGATTTCCTCCTTCGCGAAATTTCAGCATCCGACCGCACAGCTGTTTGAGCAGGCGGCGCGTCGGGTCTTTTTTCAGATTGACCCAATCCACGCCGGCGGCGATGGCGGCGTGATTGATTTTCTCAAGACACAGCCTGCCATGATGTTGAAACTTAATAACGAGTTGGGCCGCATCGACGTGGGTATTGAAGAGATGCGGTTTCAGGACAGCCTACTGAACGGCCCGGTCCTAATGTTCAAGCACAAGGGCTTGCAGGTCGAAATGCCCTGGATGCTGGAAAGTCACGGCACCCGCGCTTTTATTAAAATGTTTCCTTTTCTAAGCGCGGCGCTCGATTGCGGCGGCGTCGTTGCAATCGACGAGATGGATGCAGCAATTCACCCGCTGGTGCTGCCCGAGCTGATCCGCTGGTTCCACGACGCACACGTGCGCAACAGGCTGGACGGCCAGATCTGGCTCTCCTGCCACTCGGCCTCGCTCCTTGATGACCTCACAAAGGAGGAAATCGTAATCTGTGAGAAAGACCGGGAGGGTCGCACCTCCGTTCATAGTCTTATGGACGTGAAGGTGCGTCGCGACGACAACCATTACCGAAAATACCTGAGCGGTATCTATGGCGGCGTGCCGACCATCGGATGAGGCGCCGGTCTCCTCCTTCGATTCCTGAGCGCAGGCCAGTTTTCATCGGTTGCGAGGGAGAGTCCGAAGTGGCCTACGCTGGGCTACTGCAGGCCATGCTGCGGGAGGCGAGCCTGCACGTCCACCTTGTCGTGCATAACCTCGGCCGCGGCGCTGGGGATCCCCTCGCCCGCGTCCAGCTCGCCGTCCAACGCCTGGCACAACTCCGCCGGACACGCATTGCGCCACCGGAACGTTTTATTCTGCTTGATGGCGATCAGGCGGCGCGCGATTCCGCCCGCGCAGCGTGCGCGCGGCATCTCGCAGCCCAGCACAAGATCACAATTGTTTGGCAGGAGCCCTGTTTCGAGGCGCTGCTGGTGCGTCACCTTCCCAACTGCACGACACGGCGACCGCCCGACACACCGGAGGCGTTGCGGGTGCTGGAGCGAGAATGGTCGGGCTACAAAAAGCCCTTGTCGCGGGCAACGCTCGCCATGCGGATCGACCGTGACGCGGTGCGCCGCGCCGCGGGGGTCGAGCGCGAGTTGCGAGCACTGCTGCGCTGCCTTGGGCTCGAAGAGTAGCGATTCCCCAGACCTTCGCGGAACAAAATCGTTCCGAAATGCACTTTCGGTTCGGCCGCTACCGGACCCCCATCTCCCAGAGCTTGACCTGCAGATGCGTGACGTGCGGCTGTCCAATCCGCTCCAGGTCGACAGCCTCGATACGCTCGGCCGGACGCAGGAAGGCTGCCTGCATGTCCTTCGGGAGGAATGCGATCTGGTCATCGACGACGGCTCCCAGGGTTTCGACAGTCCAGTTCATCCAACGCATCGCAAGTCAGCAAGCATAATAGCATTTGTGCTATATTTCCCGACAGTCCTTTGTTCGACCTGCCGGAGGCAGTGTTGATGTGGCGGGACGCCCTTTGTCCCGACGCGGTCAGGCGGCAACGGCGCACAGGAGCGGTCAAGGATGCGCAGCACCGCGGAGCGGCGGGTGCAGAGCATCCGTGCTTGAGGGCTTCGAGCACCATGGCACTCCCCACCGGGACAAGGATCCTATGAGGCGAGCCTTCGCGATCTGGGTCTTACCGCATGACTTGGCTCAATCTGAGCAAGGCCGCCTCGAGCGGATTGCTGGGATCGAGAGGAATGGTCGCCCCGCACTCCGCTTGTTCACGAGCAAGCTTTTGATTCTCTTGAATTATGGTTTCCGTCGAGTTCTGCGACTTAGGTGAAGAAGACGGGTCGACCGGGCGGCCGAAGGCATCCCGCCGATAGTCATAGAAGCAGTAGGCATTAGAGGTGCGTCTCGGCACCATCACCCACTGCCGCCCGAACAGGCCCTCGATCGCCACGCGCTGACGCACCAGGCGGTTCTCCCAGGTCAGCACGCCTTCCCGCTCGAGAGCGGCGATCGCCCGCGCCACGGTTGCACGGTGCACCCGGGCACTGTCGGCGATCCGCTCATAGGAGGGGAAGCATCGGCCGGTGCTTCGGTTGTGGAAGTGCCACAGCAGGGTCCGCAGCACGTCCAATGTGGCCCGGCTAAGTGGTCCGCGATGCTGGCCCGGGCGGCGTAGCTTCGCTGTGCGCGCTAGCGCATAGGCCCAAATTCGCGCCTTGGCATTGCGATCGAGCGGGATCGCCCTGCCCTCACCGAACACCTTGTCGCGCTTGGGGCGACCAATCCGCCCCATAAGCTTGCCTGTCATCGTCAGTCTCCTGGCGAAGGACGGCATACGAAGGATAAAGCTCTCCCGGTCCAAGCAGAGAGGGCTTGAAAAACGGAGCGATCAATGGGCACTATCTGAACTGCTAGGTTACAGACATCGCCTCGTGAGAGGTGGGAGAGGCGGTTCCTTCGGGAGCCGCCTTTTCGCGTTCTAGGTCATGGTTTGTCCGGACCGAGTCATTCGGTCGCGTAAAGACTGCCGGTCAAACCTTTGAAAAGCAACCATCTTTGCAAATTTGATTTTCATGGATGGATGTTTGAACGAACTTTGGTTACAGAGTTGCTATCAACTTAGCTAGCGATGACCCATCATGAAAACAATCGTTCTCGCTAGCCGAAAGGGGGGAGCAGGAAAGACAACGCTCTCCTGTCATTTAGCTGTTGAGGCGGAGCGCGCCGGAGCTGGTCCTGTCGCAGTCATAGATACCGATCAGATGCAGGGGCTTAGCCAGTGGTGGGATGCCAGGAAAGCCGCCGAACCGGTCCTGATCCGCGCTGAACCTGACCTTGCTACCGCGCTGCAGTTGCTCCGCGATAGCGGGGCAAAGCTTGTCATTATAGATACCCCTCCTGCCTTGAGTGGCAGCGTTGCCGAGACAATTGCTTTGGCTGACCTGGTGCTGATCCCTGTCCAACCTAGTCCCGACGATCTACGAGCGGTCGGCGTGACGGTCGACATGGTGAATGAAGCTAAAAAACCGATGGCATTCATCATCAATCGGGTGAAGCCCCGTGTTCGGTTGACCGGAGAGGCGGCGATCGCTCTGTCTCAGCATGGTGTAGTAGCCCCGTGCTTTCTGTGGGACCGAACTGACTATGCTGCCGCAAAGACAGACGGCCTAACCGCTCCTGAGATCGATCCAGATGGCCGCGCTGCGCAAGAGGTGAAGGAACTCTGGCGCTACGTTGCCACCCGATTGGAGATGACCCGATGAGCAAGCAATCGCTATCGTCCCTCAGCTCACTCATCCCCGCAAAAGGTGAGGCTGCAAAGGCAGAAACTTTACCGGACGAAAAACCACGGTTGTCTAAGCCTCTTAAAGAGGAGCGTCATGGACTAACGATCCGCATTCGGCAGTCTCACAACGACCGCCTTCGAACCATGGTTTATCGTGAGGGTATGACGAAGCAGGACCTACTAGATCGGGCGATTGATGAAATGCTCGAGCGCTATGGCTATTAGTTGTGATGTTGGTTCGTTTGAATGAACTTTGTAACCAAAGGCCGACTTGCTTCTAGTCAGTTGATTCTTTACCGCCACATCCGACTGGCGATGTCTTGTTCCTCAGCCCCGACGGCATCAGCGTAGATGGCGGTGGTGGAGAGCTGAGCGTGTCCGAGCCACTTCTGCACCAGGTTGAGGGGGATGCCGGCGGAGACGGCGGCCACCCCGAAGCCGTGCCTGAGCCCCTTTGGGCTGGCATGCACCCCGTTGAGCTTTGCTGCTTCCATCACTGCATGCACCGCGCGCCATCCGGTCATGCGTGACCATGGCCAAAGCCGGGTTCCGTTGCCTTTGCCGCGCTTGGCCTGCAGCTCGCGGATGCGGTGCACAAGGTCGAGCGCTTCGAGCAGGGCAGGGGGCACGGGGACGCTGCGGTAGATCCCGGGGCGTCGCTTCTTGAGGCTCTCGAAGATCAGGGTGCCGGCGGCGAGGTCGACGCGATCGACGGTAAGCGCCAACGCTTCCGAAAGACGACAGCCGCTGTAGGCCAGCGTCATGCACAGGGTGCGGTCCTCGCGATCGGCATGTTCAGCTGCCTTCAGGAAGGCGTCCCGTTCGCCGGCAGTCAGATACTTCCTGGCCCCGTCGAGGGTATGCAGCTGCATCCCGACCTGCGGCGTCGCCTTATGGATGCCGGGTCCAGGGCCGGCTCGGCCCTGGCGGGGTGCGGGGCGGCGCCCTGCTGGCTTGGCTGTCATTCGGCGCGATCCTGGTAGCCGCGCTGACGCTTGGCACGGAGCAGGCGGGCGAGGGCATTAAGGGCGGCGCCGAGATCGGGGTAGCGGTCGAGGCGCTGCTGGCCTGGGGTGCCGATGCGGCCCCAGTGTCGGAGCAGGAGGGCGCCGCCGAACAGGTCGGGCCAGATGGCGAGGCGGTAGAAGCGCCAGGCGTTGCGGTCGGGGACGATGTTGACGAGAGAGGCGGTCTCGCTGAACAGCGGGATCTGGGTGGGTGGTGGCCGGGCAGGGGCTTGGTGCGCGGGTTTGGGCATCTGTACCCGGGAAGTGTATCAGAATCTGGTGCCTAGTACTATCGAAAAGTCCGGTTTAGGGCCGTTTCAGCCCTGGATCTGTTACACTATTACCAATAACGCATCTATCATCAACGATAGATTGATTATTGGGTTTCCCGGACGCGTTCCCACTCGCGTTTTAGAACAACATTAGACAATCTTATCACGTAAGATATTGCTTCGCCCTGAACTTTATTATTTCTAGAAACTTTTCCTAGAAGAAGAATTCTTATTAGCCCTTTTGCACCGGAATGGATACGATATTCCATGTCATTTGCTTTCCAAAAGGCTCTCAGATTATCATCGGCTTTAACGGGCAATCCAGGACTCGCGCAGACACGAATCAACATTGTTAAAAGTCGATGGTCCTTTTCGGATGGGTTGAGCAAAAGCTCTAACTGCATTCTTTTCTTGTTAATTGATGTCAGGTCTATGTATTCTTTCCTGAATACTAAATCGATATCACTTATAAGATCAGAGATTAGTGTCCGGACTTTATCAATCCATTTCTGTCTAGACTTTGAACGCACCTGAGCACGGATAGTGAATCTTGCTACGTAAACAGCGATAGCGGCTGTAAATATGGCGAGATAAGCAGTTAAATTATCTGAAGCGCTCACGAGAGTGGAAAAATGTGGGCCAGCATTTTGATCGTACTTTAATAACAGCGTCGGAATATGTGGAAAGACAACGTAATCCAGTCCTGTCGCGATTACACACGCAATAAGAAGGAGTAGTGATCCATTTAACAGGAAGTCTTGCAATCCTAATGGAGTCAATCTTGGTGCATCGGTGTTGGAAAGGGGGTCTTCGGACCAGTCGAGAGAGGCAAGTTCAAAGGCTTCTGGCCATGTAATAGATTTACTTTCTGTCCCCTCCGCTGGTTTCCACCAGCCAATATGGCGACGTTGCTCATCCATTATCTGCATTAACCTCCCGGAGAATAGTGTGAACAGGACGAGTACAGCTAGGCCAGCTAGTAGATAAAGCGGATCTTGTGTAAGATATAGACTACTACGCAGCTTTCTTAGGGTTTTGAATGAATAACAAGGTAAATTTACAGCCTCTAGCGCTATAGATAGAAAGAATAATTCTGCGGTATACTTTGTGAATAGTTTGGGCTTTTGTGCCATCATTCTTTCACTCTACGACGTCAAACATATCTGCATACTTGACGTATTGTTATAGGAAGCCTTCGCCCGCGTGTCCTTCGAATATTTGCGCGTCGCGGACGTATCCGGCGAGCACGTCGGTACTTATGTGGCGTGAGACCTCCTTCAGCTTGAAGATGGAGGCGCCGGCGCGTGCGCCTGACGTGATAAAGCCCGCCCTGAGCGAGTGCCCAGCAAACAGCGTCGGATCATACCCGGCCGCCGCCACGCGAGCCTGCACTACCCGCGCCACCGCCCGATCGCTCATCGGCTGGTCCGTCGCGGCACCTCCCTTCAGCTTACGGAACACGAACCCCTCACTGATCCCGGTTTGCGCCAACCACGCCTCGAGCAGTTGCACCGGGCGGATACGCCGCCCATAAGGAATGGCGATGACCTGGCCGCTGCCATCCTGATCTGTCTTGGTGCGTCCGAACTGCACGCGCAGGCCGCGTGCCTCTCGGGTGATCTGCGCCACCTGCAGTGCCACCAACTCGCTCCTCCGGAAGGCTCCCGCCATGCCGATTGCCAGCAGCGCCCGATCCCGCACGCTCCTGATGTCATCACCGACGATCGCCCGCAGCAAATCCCTCATCACGTCGGCATCTGCAGCAGATTTGCGGGCCGGCGGCTTGCCGTGGCTACGTCGGATCCCAGCCATGACCTCGACGATCGCGGCGGCACCTTCACGTCCTTGCGGTGGCTGCAGTCCGTGCTGCCGATGCACATGTCCAATGGCCGCCAGCCGGCGGCCGATCGTCATCGGTGCGCAGCCTCTGGCAGCTTCGCTGGCCAGGAACACAGCGACGGCACGCGGATCCGCCGGCAGCGGTTCGAGCGTTCGGGCAACGCACCAAGTGACGAAGACGCGCCAATCCTGCGCGTAGGCACTACGGGTTGATGCGGCCCGCGCGACCTCGGCATAACTGGCGGCGGCAGCAAGCTCGGCCTGGATGACCTGCACCAACTCGGCGCCGGCATCCCGGCCGTCAATCAATGCAGGCAGGCTTGGACCATCCTCGGCCTCCGTCAGCCTTTCCGACCTGTCCATCTTGGCTCCCGCACCTCTGATCCTGCCCTTCTTCTACCCCTTCTGCTTTTGTCCGAGAATCCATATTATCAGACAAAGTAAGTGGGACGAGGTCGCAGGCACCCTAAAAGCATGCAACGTATCTTGTATGTGCAGCGATAGCTCACATACTCGCGCCTATTCGTCGATATGGAGCAATCGCTTGCCATCGCAATCCGGTGTCTTTGTCCTTCAGAATGACGGGTCCCTCGTCGCCATGCAGCCGACACAGTTTGCAGCCGAAGTGGATTTCCAGGAACTCCTATCCAAGTTCCCTGAACTTTTAGTTGGAGATCAGATCGATCCTGGAAGTCCCAGACGTTTTGTGCTCGTGAAACAAGAGCAAGCCATAGGGCATGACACTGACGTCCCTCGATGGTCCGTCGACCACCTGTTCCTAGACCAGGATGGCATTCCTACGCTAGTGGAGGTCAAGCGGAAGAGTGACACGCGTCTTCGCCGCGAGGTCGTGGGCCAGATGCTCGACTATGCATCGAACTGCCAGACTTCTTGGACCGCTGAGACAATGCGCGCGAGTCTCGAAGAGACCTGTGAGTCGGCGGGGACATCCTACGATGACGTAATTACTACCCTCCTCGACCCAACAACTTCCTTAGATCCGGTAGCTTTAGCCGAAGCCTTCTGGACAAACGTCAAAACAAACCTGCAGGCTGGTAAAGTCCGTATGCTTTTCGTCGCGGACGAGATTCCGACGGAGCTCCGCAGGATCGTCGAGTTTTTGAACGAGCAGATGGATCCGGCTGAGATACTTGCCATTGAGCTGCGTCAGTTCACCGGGCAAGGCCTGCGCACAATTGTACCGATGATATTTGGGCAGACTCAGGAAGCAACGACAAAGAAGAAATTCCCACCGGGCGCTAGATGGACCGAGGAGCACTTTCTGGCAAAGATCGACGCGACGTTTTCCGAACCGCAGGCAACCGTTGCCCGAGCTGTTCTCGATTGGATGAAGGAAACAAATCTGCCACTCGTGTGGGGAACGGGACGTGAGAATGGATCCGTTTACCCGCTCCTAAAGCCGCAGGGTGTATCAATAAATCCGGCTTACTTGTCGACTGATGGAAAAATCTGGCTCCAACTTGGGACAATGCAGAACCGCCCGGTCTTTGGCGACCTTACGGTAAGGCGTGAACTATTAGATCGCTTCGGACGGGTTGCCGGATCCGGCCTAAAGGAGCAAGACCTGGAGCGTACGCCGGGCCTGTCGTTCGCCGTTATAGCGGCCGATCCCGAAGGCCTGAGCAAGGTCATTGCGGCCTTCAACTGGCTTCTCGACCGGGTTAAGCAGGCGAACTAAGGCTTCTCAATTAGGACGAGTGAA